>JAPOOP010000417.1 GCA_026713385.1 Candidatus Poribacteria bacterium
GTACTTACTTTTTCCGAACTGTCGTGGGTGATGTGTGACAACAATTTCAGCGATATGCGCACCTACCATTGTGGACATCGCAGGGATAAATCGGTGCATCTCTCCATAGAGCGGAACCTGTTTGATAACCGAGGCTCGGTAAGCTTTGAGTGAGCATCCGTTGTCCCGGATAGGGACTCCTGTCACCTTGCCGATTATCCAATTGGCAACGATAGACGGGACACGCCGCGTCAAAAATTTATCCTGTCGTTCTTTCCGCCATCCGCACACCAAATCGTAGCCTTCGTCCAGTTTTTCAAGTAGTTTCGGAATATCGGCTGGATCGTTTTGCAAATCACCGTCCATACTGATAATCCGCTCCCCTTGCGCGAATTCAAATCCTGCTGCCATTGCTGCTGTCTGCCCCGCATTCTTTTGGAATCGGATAACTCTGAGTTGCGGTTTCTGTTTGCTCAGTTCCGAGAGCACTGCGAAGGTCTTATCGTGGCTTCCGTCATCTACGAACAACACCTCGTAAGCTACACCAATTGTCTCGCATACCGTTTGGATTTTTTCAAACAACAGGCAGACGTTTTCTTCTTCGTTGTAAACGGGGACCACGATGGATAGAATTGGTTTTTTAACTTTTCTTGCGGTTAAACGATGTGAGATTGGCATTTGACGTGCCTTTCTTAAATCTTGGAGAAACACCGGATTTAGTCTGCGGATAGACTAAATCCGTTCCTTGTATTACATTTCCATTCCTTGTATTACATTGCAAAAATCCTGTGCCGTTGTTGCAGGCTACGCGCTTTGGGCTAATGTTGCCTTGGATATCAATGCGGCACGTCCTGGTCACGATTGCGATGATACTAATTATAGCCATCGCCACAAACGCTCGAGCCCCACTGTTTGAGGGGAGATGCTACTTCGGTGATTACTGCCAATCCGAGGAATTCAGCAAGATCTGATGTGCTTTAGTGAGCGAGTCGAAGGTGCCTGCGTCAGTCCATTTTCCCTGTAAGAGACTGTATTCCAGTTCCGCGCGCTGAATATAGGCGTTGTTGACAGCAGTTATCTCGTATTCCCCGCGTGCTGAAGGTTCAGTTGTGCGGATGATGTCGAATACGGACGCGTCGTAGAAATAGGCACCGACCACCGCATAATCACTTTTCGGGTGCTTCGGTTTCTCTTCTATCGCAACGATATGCCTCCCGTTTAGCGTCGCTACACCGTAACGTTCTGGATCTGATACCTGTTTAAGTAGGACTCGAGCCCCTTGCTGTTGTGCCTGGAAGTCGTTAACGGCTTGCTGAATAGAAGTTTCAAAAATGTTGTCGCCTAACAAAACGACGATTCTGCCATCACTGGCGAATCCTTCTGCCAGTGCCAGCGCATGCGCGATGCCTTTGGCTTCCTCCTGCACCCGGTAGGTGAATTCACATCCAAAGTCTTTTCCACTGCCCAAGACGTTCGCGAAGTCTCCGATGTATTGAGGGTTTGTCACGATAAGAATATCGGTGATTCCTGCTGTCGTGAGCTGCTTGACGCTATGAAACACCATCGGCTCGTTACCTACAGGCAGAAGATGTTTACTGGTGACTTTTGTGAGTGGATGCAAACGGGTGCCGAGCCCACCTGCGAGGATTACGCCTTTTAATTTTTCCTTGCGGTTAAACATCATAGATTTGTGATTTGACGCGCCTTTCTTAAATCCGCCTGCGCCGCTGTTGCAGGCTACGCGCTTTGGACCAATTTTGCACTGGATACTATCACGCCGCTTGGTCACGAGAGCGATGATACTAATTATAGCCATCGCCACAAACGCCCAACCCCACTTCTGATTTCGTAGTGAGGACTAAGGACTCGGACATTTTTAATTCTCTGGACCCCGTCCAGGGAAGGTCAGTTCAGCAACACCGGACTTATCCAGATCGCCCAATCCGAGTTGAATCATCCGATCGTACTGTGCTTTCGTTGCTTGCGCGAGTGGGAGAGAAATACCAGCATCGTTTGCCAAGTCGAGTGCGATACCTGAATCTTTGGATGCATGGGCGGACGAGAAATAACATTCATGATCGCGTGCCTCCATGTCTTCTCCGTCGGTTTCCAAGACACGGGAGTTTGCACCTGTCTGTGCGAAAACCTCCTGCAACATTGCCAAATCTAATCCAAGTGCGGCACCCAAGCCGAGTCCTTCAGCGAGACCTGCTGTATTGATATTCATTACCATATTGACGAGTGCCTTCACTTGTGCTGCCTGGCCGGCTTCACCGATGTAACGCAGCGAAACACTCATTGAATCCAGAATAGCGCGTGCCTTATCGAATGTTTCTTTTTTACCGCCGCACATGAGGTAGAGTGTGCCTTCCCGTGCTTGTGTGATACTACTTGCCATACATCCTTCGAGGCTCTCTGCGCCATGCTTCGCCGCGAGTTGCTCGATATCCACGTGGACTTGCGGACTAAGCGTCGCACAATTAATAAAAACTTTGCCGGATGCGCCTTGAAGCAGGTTGTCCTCTGCATCGTCCGAGAAAATAGTCCGCATTGCTGCGTCGTCCGTAACCACGGTGATGATATAGTCTGCGAGTGCTGTAACCTTCGCGAGTTCTCCTGTTGCTGTTGCACCGATTTCTGATGCGAGTTCCTGTGCGCGTTCGTTTGCGACATCGTA
>JAPOOP010000657.1 GCA_026713385.1 Candidatus Poribacteria bacterium
GTTCGAGAGCGAAACAGAGGAACTTGACCTGGACATCAATGAATACCTGGAGATTCCGCAGTTCCCCTTTACCTTCTCTGCTGGCATCATATACGAATTTTAAAGTTATCCGAATCGGGCTTACAAACCCCTCCTACAAAAATGGTTCGTGACAATTGAATGCCGCTGAGTGATTCCCTTAAAAGGTTGAAATTCACGCCAAAAGATGCTATCATGCGGTTAAATATTCACAGCGAAGGGCCTTCAAATGAAAAAATCTGTTTTTCTCATTCTTATCGGTATCGGCGTTGCACTTCTCGTTGTTGGCGTCGTATTTGTCGTCCCGTGGTTCGGTAAGATGTTAGACGAGATGGAGCAGGTAACTGAACAACACAGGCAGCACAGACGCGCATTGAGAATGTCTGCCCGCGAACCCTTGACCCAAGAACAGGCAAACCTTCTGGCTCAACTCCTTGAAATCACAGATGAAACACAAGCATCGCAAACCCCAAACGACTTAGAAGTGGTCTTGTCCAGCGAACCTTATCTGGTATATATAAAAGCGCAGGAAGGGGAGAGCTACGAAAATTTTTTGGCATACGTCGATGCCATGCCAACAGAAAACATGAAAAGCACCGCTCTCTCCAGAATCAAAGCCACACTCGGACCGGATAAAGAAGATACAGAATTAGACGTATGGACGCACTACTATTTCATCGTCAGAGAATGGGGAATCACGGTTGAAGATCCGCGCGACAACATAAGAGAACTTAATGAACTCCAACAGACTTACTTGATTGCACCGTTAATGGAGAGCGATGCTGAGGTATCCGACTTGCATACCAAAATCGTCCAAATCGGTATGTCCTCCATATTCATGACAGAGGACAACAACGTGTTCAAAGAGGTATGGCGTGACCGTTTAGAGACGCACGGACAACAAGCGGGACTGCTGCGGTGCGCAATTGCTGCTCCGGGTGAATTCGCGCTTATGCGATCGTTTTTTGCGGATATGTTAACCTTCCAAGAATGGATACTCACACGTCCAGAACCTGAAGAACCAGAACTGGAACAATAGAATCCACCCCTGAACTCCCCCCGAGGCGTGAGGTCTCTTTCCAATTCCAAACAATTTTGCCATCTCTTAATAAAAATCCAGATTTTTTCGCTTTATGCACCCTTTTCGGCGCAAACCTGTATCATTAAATTATAAAAGGGAGCATATATCACTTTACGGAAAATGAAAGGAGAATCCAAATGTTAATGACATTGATTCAAAAAGAGATTCGGCATCACCTCCTGAGCGTTCGGTTTGTCGCGCTCCTTTTGATGTGTCTCTTACTCATTCCGCTCACGCTTTCTATCAATTATCGACACTTTCGCCAAAATTTAGTAGACTATCAAGAATCCGTTAAATTGGCACAGATTGAAGAGAAGACAGTAAACCCGAAGATGCAGCTGGAACCGGAGATTGAGGTTTCCAAACTTTTTCTCAAACCGACTCCCTTGAGCGTGTTTGCAAATGGATTAGAGGATGCATTACCGAACCACCTTGGAATGACCCGCAATGGGATTGTCTACGGCGCACCAGCTTTAGTCTCAGATTCGCTCTCCTATTTATTCGGACATCTCGACTTTCTTTTCCTTGTCGGCACTGTTTTCAGTTTGCTCGCGCTTCTGTTTACCTTCGATGCAGTCGCCGGAGAAAAAGAGGCAGGCACCCTTCGGATTACTTTAGCGAATTCCCTGCCGCGTGACCTCTTTCTGTGGAGCAAATTAATTGGAGGATACATAGTGTTCGTAGTGCCGTTTTTGGCGTCCTTCCTATTCGGCTTACTGGTGCTGGTTTGGCAAGGTTTTCCTCTTGGTGAACCCGAAATTTTTCCACGGGTGCTCGGTCTAACGCTCGCCTCGCTCCTATACATTGCGGTCTTCTTCGCGATAGGGACAGTCATTTCAACCTACTTAGATAACTCCAAGACCGCACTTATTATCGCTTTTACGGTTTGGGTATTTGCTGTGTTAATTACACCACGCGTCGGATTTATCGCGGCGAAAGCCATCGCGCCGACACAAACATCGCAGAGTGTTTATCTCGAAAAGACCGCGCTCCGCGAGAATTTCAACGCAGAACTTGAAGAGAGAAAAAAGGAGATACACCAAGCATTTTGGAAAGATCGGCGGCAACCTTCCTTTGAAGAACAGTTTACTGTCGGAGAAGAGGTGGATGAACAGGTGAAACCTCTCGAAGAGGAATTTCGTCAGAAATTCAAGGAGCACGCTGATAAAATAGATCGGAACTATCAACGTGAAAAAAAGTATCAAGAACAAGTCGGTGAAACGCTTTCTCGAATTACGCCGACATCTTCCCTAACCTATCTCGCTACAAATTTAATGCAGACTGGAAAACGAAAGAAAAGTGACTACTTTCAAGCAGGTGAGCGTTACCATGATGCGCTTCATGCAGATTTGTTCAGTAAAATTGTAGATCATGCCTCTGTAAGAACGTTCCACCTAGAGAGAGACATCGTCAAAATCACGCAGCCATCCTCTTTAGAAACCCCGACATTAGGAGAGACATTTCGCCAATCGGCGGTAGATGTGCTACTTCTCTGTTTCTTCGCAGTGGCACTGACAATGGTCGCCTTTATGAAATTCTTCCGTTCCGATATTTGATGTCAATGACCGTCCAATTGCCGGCAACGTTTAAAACGAATAGCATTGTGTGGTGTATAAATTAAAGAGTGTTTCATAGCAATTACCAGTTTGCTTTCAAAGAAATTTTCAACAAAGAGATATCCTCAAACAAGGAGGATCCGATATGTTAATGACGTTGATTCAAAAAGAGATGATGCATCATATCCTGAGCGTCCGGTTCGTCGCGCTCCTTTTAATGTGTCTCTTACTCGTCCCGCTCACACTCTCTATCAATCATCGAAACTATCGCCAAAATCTTGTTGATTATCAGGAAGCCGTTAAATTGGCGAACATTGAAGAAACGACAGTAAACTTGAAGATGCCATTGGAACCAGACTTGGAGGTCTCCAAGCTCATCCTCAAACCGACACCGCTGAGCGTTTTCGCAAACGGATTAGCCGATGCCCTGCCAAGTTATCTCGGAATAACCCGCAATGGAATTACACAGGGTCCACCAGCACTGGTCTCGGCATCCCTTTCCTATCTTCTCGGACACCTCGACTTTCTATTTATAGTAGGCACGGTTTTCAGTCTGCTGGCACTCCTGTTTACGTTCGATGCCGTTGCCGGAGAAAGAGAGGCAGGCACCCTTCGGATTACTTTAGCAAATTCCTTGCCTCGCGACATCTTTCTTTGGAGCAAGTTGATTGGCGGCTACCTTGTGTTCGTGATTCCGTTCTTGATTTCGCTTCTATTCGGTTTACTTGTGCTCGTCTGGCAAGGATTTCCCCTCGGGGAACCCGATATTTTTCCACGAGTGCTCATGCTAACTTTTGCTTCACTACTCTACATTGCAGTGTTTTTTGCGATCGGAACGGTGATTTCTACCTACTTGGACAATTCCAAAACAGCCCTTATCGTTGCCTTCACTGTCTGGGTATTTGCTGTGTTGATTACGCCACGCGTTGGTTTTCTCGCAGCCAAGATCATTGCTCCAACACGGACCTCACAGAGCGTGTATATGGAAAAAAAGCCATGCGAGACGATTTTAATGCTGAACTTGAAAAGCAAAAAATGAAATTCATTATGGAAGTCCCCCCGGATGAACAGGGACGCATAAACATAGGCCCAGAGATCTCGGAAAAAATTGAGGAACGCATGAAACCTCTGGAAGAGGAATATCGATCAAAATTTCAAGATCAATCTAACGAACTTGACCGGAACTACCAACGTGAAACACAACGGCAAGAACAGATGGGTGAGACCCTTTCCCGAATCTCACCGACATCTTCCCTCATCTATCTCGCTACAAGTTTAACACAGACGGGAAAGGGGACAAGAAGCAACTACTCTCAAGCAGGTGATCGCTATCACGATATGCTCCATACAGATGTGTTCAGTAAAATTATAGATCATGCCACCGCAAGAATAATTAGACCAGAGGATACTGTCATAATCACGCAACCCCCTCGCGTGGAGATCGCAACCTTAGATGAGACCTTCCGTGAATCGGTGGTGGATGTGCTACTCCTCTGTTTCTTTGCTGTGGTGTTGACAACAGTCGCATTTCTGAAATTTTTCCGTTCCGATATTTGATGTCAATGATAGCCGAATTGCCGACAACGTCTAAAACGCGTCATTAGGATACAGACGCATCTTGTCAGTTAAATTTCAAACATGAGGCAACATAACGCCTCTGAAGGAGAAAAAAATGAAAAGCATTTTTCACGGAAGAGAAACTCTCGCAAGAAGCCTTTAAAAACCCAGGTTTTTCTTATTTTTTCTCGGATTATGCACCCTTTTGTCTCAAAATCGTATCTTTAATTATAAAAGGGCAATGCAATGTTCCAAATTTAAGGGTTTGAGTTTTACTATTGGGTCTGGTATACTCCGTACGAAGAACTGAAAAACAGTCTCGTGTGGACGTAATGACTAACGGGTGTATGGTCGATATAGCGAGACTTTTTCTGTATTACCACTATGTCTGTCCACAACCAGCGGAGTATCATCGTAATCGCTAATCATGGAGTCTTCTGATGGATAAGAAAAACGATGTTCAACTGATTCGTAGGATTTTGTCCGGCGATGACGCGGCATTCAATGCGTTAGTCCGAAAGCACCAAAAAGGGATTCACGCCCTGGCGTGGCGAAAAGTTGGCGATTTTCACATCGCTGAAGAGATTACGCAAGACACGTTCCTCCAGGTCTACAAGAATCTCGCGCAACTCAAGAATCCGAATCAGTTTTCCGGATGGATGTATGTCATCGCCAGTCGGCTCTGCCTTAAATGGCTTCAAAAGAACAAGAACACATCTGTGATGCAAGCGTTGGAGGGCACACCTGTGGAAGAAATCGAAGAATCCTCCTACACACATTACGTATCGGAACAACGACTGACAGAGAGCACGGAGCGTCGTCGAGAACTCGTCAAAAAACTTCTGGCGAAGCTACCGGAGAGTGAGCGCACCGTGGTAACACTCCACTTTCTCGGAGAGATGACAGCGAAAGAGATTGGGAAACTGTTAGGTGTGTCGGTGAACACGATTAAAAGTCGGCTCCGCCGAGGGCGGAAACGTTTACAGGAACAACAAGAGGAACTCCTGGTCAGTGAAACACTCGGGAGCATTCCATTCCCTGCCCACGCGACCGAGCGTATCATGGAACAAGTGGCTAACATGCAACCGACTCCGGCTCCGACTGGAAAACCATTGGTGCCGTGGATGGCTTTCGGTACGGCTGTGGTTTTTGTTATCTTGATGCTCGGTGTGAGTAACCAGTATCTTGCCAGATTTCAGAAACCGTATAGTTTCGATGCGGAATCTGAACCCACGATTGAGATTGTCGATGCCCCTATTGTCCTTGATATTGTATCAAAGCCATCTCTACGCAATCAGTTCGGACGGGCTGCCACCCCGGGTAAAAGCAATAGCGCTGGCATTCAGGTCTCTGAAACAGTTACGAGATCCAGTGCCCTGGAGGATTCTCTTCAGTTTGGAACTTCCTCGCAGTGGACGCAAGGAAACGCACCGTCAGGGGGGCGTATACAGGATATGTTCGCGACCTCTGCAGGAACTGTCTATGCTGTTGCACCAACAGGAATATACAGATCAGAGGTAGACGCAACCGCATGGACGCGCGTTAACGCAAGCGTTCCGATTGGCAACTCTCGAATGCCGATGGCAGCGCATAATGGAAACCTTTATATCGTCTCTGTGGATGAAATATTCACTTCAGTTAATCGCGGTGAGACGTGGCGGACGTTGGGTCCCCGACCAAAGGGACACACAGTTGGACTTATCATCACAGGCGCACCACAAGATGCCGATTCACAAGCAGCCATCACGATGTATCTGGCACTTAGAGATGAAGGGATTTTCCGATCCACAGACGGTGGGACACACTGGCTTCCGTTTAACGATGGATTGACAGGCGAGATAATTTCCGCAGTGGCTACTGTTGGAAAGACTATATTTATGGGGACAGGGCGCGGTCTCTATCGTCTCGATTCAGGTGTTTGGACGAAGTTGCCGTTGGAAACATCAAGAGCCGTCTATTCTTTGGCGGTGTCTGAAAATAATATCTATGTTGGAACCGGTCCCGAACTATTGGGATTCACGCCAATAAAAACAGGACAAGTGGTGCCAAAAGCCGAGTCGCATGTACTTAAGCTTTTCCATTCGGTTGACCTGGGAGCGTCGTGGACTGAAATAACACCGAGTTATCAATCTGATAATCATGGGGTACCCTCTGGCATAACAGTTTTGGCTGCCGGTGAAACGCTCTTCGCGTCAAGTGTCAAGCACGAATATCGTTCAACAGATGGTGGACACACCTGGACAGAACTGTCAGGAGACACAAATATGGTCATGATCAACAGTCTTCCAGCTGTGGCGGCGAACGAGAGGACATTTTACAAAACGGGCCCATACGGCATTTTTCGGACAATGGATGGGGGTAAGTCATGGGTTCTATTTGTAGATGGGATGGCAGGCACACGCCTAAAGGATATGGTTGTCCTCAACAACAGATTCTACGCGCATACAGGTTATGAGGTCTATCAATCAACCGACGAAGGTGTTTCGTGGGAAAAACTTGTGATTGACGGGGGCTTTGCGGTGGAGGGCACTGAGTTTGAATGGTCAGACAAAGATAAGAACGAGGCTCGCGTCCATATCTTTTTTTATTCAAATCTGATAGCGGATGGCAATTGCCTTTATTTTGTTACACGTGAAGACAACAACCTGAAAATTTTCCGCTTATCTACAGATGGCAATACATTCAGTCTCGTTCAAGGCATACCTACCTTCGATGATAAAGAATTAGCCCCCGAATTGTGGATAAGTGGCACGGTGATAAAGCCAACGCACGCATCCGATAGCTCGAAAAAAGACAATCCGTCAAGCACTACATCTTTTGTGCCTGGAGGTGTGGACATCAAAACGGTTGCAGTCAGTAGTGATGTGTTCTACGTGGAATACAAACGTAGTCTTTTCAAATGGAGACTTGGAGATCCAGAATGGATAAATACTGGATTGATAGATACGAGTCACATGTCCGATGGTAATTCCAGAAAGGGACTCAAGATAGCGGTTTCGGGAGAAACTGTCTATGTAGGCAAGCGAGATGGTAAATTGTTTCAGTCACTTGATGGCGGGAACAGTTGGAGAGACATCACACCAAACCTGCCTCTTGGCTTTACCTGCTTCAATGAGATAGCGTTTGCAGCAACGACCGTCTATGTGTCAACAGATGCAGGAGTCTTGAGTTCACAAACCGGCGAACACTGGAGCGTGCTAACCAATAGCGTGAGAGCACACACTATCATAAACAGATTTGCTATGGATGGCACCAAAGTTTATGGTATTAACGATGTGGGAGTCTCTCATTTGGACGCTCGTCGTCAATGGAAACAGGTTGCTTCAGAAGTGCCAGATGAAATCAATGCTCTCGCTATCGCTAACAATAAGCTTTATAGTGCTACCGAAGATCGTGGGATATTGCACATCTCGCTTGAAGAGGAATAGTAATGTTGCGGGAAAAATAGATATTACCGAATCAAATTCTGAAACTTCATACAGTTTGTGCTACAATTAATTTTAAGTGATTTTTTTTAAAACCTTCGGATTAAACCCCGTAGGTTATTTTTTTGGAGCGAAAAAATGGATAGCAACAATACACATTCCCCCAACACAGCATCAAACTCTCGTCCCTCTGCCGTCCAGACGTTGCGCCGTTTTTTCTTTGTCGCGTGGCGAGTGAGTCCATTCGGAGCCATCGCACAGGCACTCCTGACGCTCACACACGGGTGTATCCCAATAGGGATTCTTTGGGCAAGCCGGGAACTGGTGAATCTCATCGCTGCTTTTCTCGATCAGGAAGCGGATTTGAGTTTAGAAACCGCAGCACCGTGGGTGGCGGTACTCGTGCTTTTGGCAATGCTCAGAAATATAGCCGATACTTGTGATGGATACCTGCAATGGAAAATGAAAAACATTATCGGACTCCACCAGCAGGGAGCCTTACTTGAGGCGACAACCCATATCGACTTTTCTGTTTTTGATCAGCCACAGACGTATGATTTGATACAGCGGGCGCGACAAGCACTCGGGCATCGGCTCACGAATCTACTGCGCTTTCTAACAGAGGTTGTACAAATCTGTGTGACACTGGTAGGATATGGGGTCCTCCTATGGGTAGCAGATCCACTGCTGGTACTCGTAGTGGTGTTAACCGCCCTTCCGTCTGCCTGGCTTAAAGTTAAGACAGCCGAAAGAAGGTACAGCCACGATTACGAAGCGACCCCCGTGCGCCGTATGATGGACTATATGCTGAGTTTATTGCTTGGATCTTCCTCTGGACAGGAAGTGAGGCTCTATGGTCTGTTCAATCTGCTTTTCGGACGCTGGCAAACAAACCACGAAAAATGGAAGAAAAAATCGCTTGCAAAGATTTGGACAGAAGCGAGGGCATCCATTGGGACAACCATCGCTGAAATCATCGCTTACGCTATAGCGATTGGTATACTCGCTGCGCGTATTGTAGATGGTCAGCTCACGATTGGAGACTATGTGATTCTTACCGGGACGGCTGCCGCCTTTCAAGGTAATCTGGAGGAATTGCTTTCCCTCATACAAAATATACTTGAAGATGTCCCCTTGCTTCGTGATTTACATTCCCTCTTAGAACGCGGAAAAACGGCGCGTACACAGTCAGGAACCGAGACATTCCCACAGCCGCTACAGTATGGCGTAGAAGTGCGTAATCTACGCTTCCAATATCCGGGTGCGACTGACGACGTGTTACAAGACATAAACTTCCAGGTACGTCCCGGAGAGATCGTTAGTATCGTGGGTGTCAACGGTGCTGGAAAATCAACACTTATCAAACTGTTGCTCGGATTATACAAACCTGATGATGGAACAATCCGCTATGACGAGAAAAATATCGCCGCAATTGCCCCGGAACAGATAGCCCTTAACTGTGCTGCCGTTTTCCAAGACTTCGCGCGGTTTCGTAGACCTGTGCGTGAGGAGTTGGTGCCAGGTCCCCCGAACCTCCATATTGACGACGAAGCACTCTGGCGCGTCATCAATGCAGTTGGTATCAAGGAACGTTTTCAGACGCTTCCGCGCGGCTTGGATACCTTCCTTGACCCTTCACTCGGCGAAGAAGGTGAAGGCGCGGAACTCTCTGGCGGCGAATGGCAAAAAGTTGCACTTGCGCGGGCTTTAGTTAGAAATCCCCAAATCCTCGTCCTTGACGAGCCGACCGCTGCCTTGGATCCACAAGCCGAAGTCGAACTTTATCAACGTTTTGTTGAACTTGCAGCTGGACGGATGACGTTCCTGATTTCACATCGTATTGGATCCGCTCGGCTCGCTGACCGTATCTTGGTATTGGATGCAGGTCGTATTGTCGAAGACGGCACACATGAGGCGTTACTTGCCAGAGATGGACTCTACGCCAGATTTTTTCAAGCACAAGCACATTGGTATCGGTAGAAACTGCTCACAAGAAAGGTTATAAGTTAAGAGGTCAAGAGATTATAAGTTAAGACTTATGGCATCAGCATTCTCTTTAACTTATAACCTAAAGGGTTGCGCAGCAACCCGCACTGATTGAAGTCTTAAAAAATGCAAAACGCTAATGGAAAATGGAAGACATGGGGACTGGCTGCGAAAGAAAGTATCATCGCATACTTCCGAACTTTTGCGATTGTCTGGCGGAGCGGTTCACTCGCGCTTTCGGGCATGATGTTCCTCACACTATCCCTCGGCGTTCTGCCTGTAGGCGATTATTTCGTGACGGAACACTTAGTCAATGCAATCACCGCTGCTATAGGCGATACCGATTGGTGGCAGCAGGTTGTCCCTTGGTTGCTCGGTCTACTCGGTCTACAAATCTATAGTACGCTTGCAGACCAGTTACGAGAACCCTTACGTCTCAACGTCAGAGAAAACATCGAAATTTGGATCAGTGAGGGTATCACACGGAAATCTAATACAATAGAGTTGATCGAGTTCCAGACGCCAGAATTTCAAAACGCGTTAGCGCGAGCGCGCACCATGTCGGGTGATGAACTTGAAGAGATTGTGTGGTGGCTCGTTGACAGCATTCAACAATTAATCAGCGTCACCGCGCTTGGTATCGTGCTGTGGGGTCTTCATCCGTTGTTAGCATTGCTTCCGACGGTGACCGGTATAACGTCTTGGTGGAGTGGCTCACGTTTTGCTGCCGATCATTACAGTCTTGATGTAGATCAGACACCACAACGACGGGAGCGAGATGCGTTAGAAGGTATCCTGACGGATCGCGGCGCAGGTAAGGAAGTACGGTTATACCAAGCGCAGGACTTCTGGATAGGACGCTGGCGAAAATTATGGAGAGAACTTATAGAAGAACAACAGGTAATTGAACGGCGTAAATTTTTTGCGCATCTTGCAATTGGTATCTCACGTGCTTTGTTATACGCTTGTTCGCTTATTCTTTTATTGCTGGAGGTCTCTCGCGGAAGACTGACCGTCGGCACTTACATTGCCGCTGCCGTAGCCATCGTCAACTTGGATGGCATCTGGAACGGAGTCGCTGGTTATTTTCTATTGATTGCGGACGAGATGCGCCGTTTGTCAGGAGATTTGTATGCGTTTTTGGATCATGATACAGACACAGTATCGGGGTTGAAAACCTCTCCTACAAGCGGGTCCCCTTCAAAATCATACGAAAACTCGTCCCTGACGACTACACAGGAACCTACATACCTTCAGATAGAAAATGTATCGTTTTTCTATCCAAATACGCAAGAACCGGTGCTTCGACACGTAAACTTAACATTGAATAAAGGGGAACGGGTGGCACTTGTTGGACCTAACGGTGCCGGGAAAACGACACTGGCACGCATACTGTTGGGACTCTACCGACCCCAATCAGGCACAATTCACATAGGAGATGTCCCATTAAACGAAGAGAATCGTCAGCAGTGGTTGACGCATTGCAGTGCTGTTTTTCAGGACTTCACCAGTTATCACCTCACCGCACGCGAAAATATTATCTTCGGCGACTTAGAACATCCAGAACGCATGGAAGAGGCATCAATGGCGGGTGGTTCAGCTTCCGTTATAGAGAGACTCACAGCAGGTTACGAGACTGTGTTAGGACCGACTTTTGGGGGACGCGATCTCTCCGGTGGCGAATGGCAACGCATTGCAACCGCAAGAGGGTTTATGCGAGAAACCCCATGGCTGGTTGTCCTTGATGAACCAACGGCAGCACTCGATCCTCTCGCTGAACAAGCGGTCTTTGAACGATTCATTGAACGGAGTGCCGGACGCACATCCGTGTTAATCTCGCACCGTCTCTCGTCCGTCCGAACCTGTGATCGGATCCTCGTCCTTGATAGCGGCACAATCGTTGAGGATGGAGACCACGAGACATTATTAGCAAGAGATGGACTTTATGCCCAATTTTTCAGA
>JAPOOP010000202.1 GCA_026713385.1 Candidatus Poribacteria bacterium
AACAATTCCAGCAATCCGGAGGAAATCGGCAGAGGACAGCGGAATTGAACGCGTTAACAATATTAAGGCGAAAAGCAGACTTAATATCAGCGGCACCAACAGACACGCCATCGCGCTGATATATTTCGCAAGTAAAATCTGTCCGCGTCCGATGGGCTGTGCGAGAACGAGACGCAGCGTGCCGCGTTCACGTTCTCCAGCAATCGCATCGTAAGCGAATATCAACCCCATCAGACTGAGGACCACCTCAAAGATAAAAACAATATCAATTGAAGAAAAAAAGGCGATAAACGGATTGTCAGTGCCGTGCATTTGGGCATTCCACAGCGTCGGCATAAATCCGTGATAGATACCGACGAGGTTGCCTAAACGTTTATCCAATCCTACATTGAAAATACTCAACGGATTCGGGGCGCGATCCACCAATATGGTCATCGTAGAATAAGTTTTTGCTGCCCGCAGTTCCTGATAATGCGTTCTGACAGCATCATTATAGCTTTCCAACCGTTGTTCATAATCTTGGATAAGCACTACCGTGTTTGCCACAACGAGCAACAGCGTGATAAGTAGCACCGCAGCGAAACGGAAGGTCATTAGATTGTTAAGCAGTTCCCTGCGAATGAGTGTTTTAAGCATTTTGAATTACACCTCAACGCGCACGAACGCAAGATACGCACCTGACAGAAGCACCACAACGAACAACGCCAACAGCAGTATCTCCATCGCAGCCGCGTTGAAATCTTGACTGAGGCTGAGTGTGTCTTCAAACCTCGGAACTGATTTAGAATTGATAGACTGCTGCGACATCCCCTCACGAATACCGATAATATGAAGACTTTCGGGATCCCCTCTATCGGTGTCAACGATGAATTCACGGAATTGATGGGCATAACGTTGTACGTTTCCTGCAAATTGCAAATGTCGCTCAAATCCGGTTCCAGCAAACGCTTCAATAAGGTGCTGCAGCAGTGTAGCAGGTGAGATGCTGGCGATAGCGTGCGCTCGGTGCACCTGAGAAGTCCGGTACTTTAATCGTTCTTCGTGCCTGCGTTCCTCTCTTTCAACGTGTTCGGTGTAAAACTCGCTTTTCGCCCTTAACGTGTCATCGTCCAATTTACTGGACCAGAGCCACTTTTCGTATTTATCCCATAAGTTCTCTTGAACTGGGTTACGCTGCTTCCAAAATTCATCGAAGGACACGGCAGGTGAGAAGCCGCTTGCAATCGAAGCAAGAGTGCTGGGCATAAAAACGACAAAGGTTACCCACGTCAAAAGAAGTATCATCAGACTCACCGCGCTCCGTTGCGCACGCGTGGAGATTAACAGCCCTAACGCCACAAATAGACTCGTGTATAAAAGTGCGAGAAAGAAAATGATACCTAAGCGTCCCCATGCTTCTGTCGTTAGGTGAACAGCATTTGCAGTAGAAATTAATAAAAGGTTCATCAACACAGCAAGTATAAACGGGATGCTAATACTGAGCAATGCCCCTAAGAACTTGCCGATAAGGACAGTGTGTCGCGGAACTGAATTTGCTAACATCAATCGGAGTGTGCCGCGCTCGCGTTCACCAGAAAAGGCATCAAAAGTGAACAAGAGGGCTATCAAACTCAAGACGTAACCGATGATGAATGCCCAATCCACTTGTGAAACGTCCGGTCCCACGTTCTTATTCTGGAGGTTGGCATCCGGATAAGACAGGCTCCAGATACCTTCGAGTAACACGTTATCGTCTGAATCGGTCGCGAACACAGGTGGCTTTCCCACTTTGACCGTATCTGGTAAAAGGGATTCTCCTCCGTTTGCACAGAAGTGAAGGGGAGACGGCTTTTTGTAGAAGTTCCCCGGTCCGTATTGTGCCAGTTTATAGAGGCTGCCGTCGGCGTGAGCTGTTAAGCGATTCAGAGATTCGATAACAGCACCCTGATACTCCTGAACCCGTTGCGGATGTTCCCGGAGATGCCTAACGGCATTGGTCACCATCAGTGCTATCAGCAACACGGTTGTTAGGGCGAATCGGAGGCTATTGAGGTTATCGTAGATTTCACGCTTTGTAATATGCCAAATCATTTTTTTATGGCTGTCGGCTTTCAGCAATCAGCCTTCAGCAAAGAGGGATTGTGCCATATTAGTAGGCACAATCAGTAATCAGTAACTTGCGAGAGTCAGCACACGAGCAACTGCCAAATATGTTTCTTAACTGATGGCTGAAAGCGCAGCGACCTGACCGCTGACAGCCATTTTACACTTCACTCTTGATGAAAATCAGAAATATTAGTGTGAATAGAATTAGGTTGATCGCCAGCAATAAAAATAGATTTGGTAACGCTCTCTTTGCATTTATGTCTATACCACTTCTCTGAAAGGAGAAGCGAGGGAGCGCGTCCCAGTCAGCTGTGCCTTCGTCGGCAGCGAACCATTGTCGCGATTCAAATATTTTTTCGTCATAGAAATAGTCAATGACTGCGCGTCGGTAACGTCGAACCGCGCTGAAAAAGTCTTGAATACCCTCTAAGTCGGTGCCTGCCCAAGCTTCTGTTGCCCCATCATACAACCCGACGGGTGAAAACTTTAACAGCATTCGACCGAGATTCGCGGGTTGGATGTAGACAGTCTCTAATGCCGGTTCCCGGACAAGCCACGTTCGGTTTACGGTATTGACAACCTCTCTATTGTGGAAGCCGTAATAGTCCTGTACGAGTGGTACATGTGGTTCAGATTCTGCCTTAACTTTTCCAGCGTAGAATCCGCTTTGGTAGAAATAGAGCAGTGTTGATGGATCGTCTTCATCCCTTAAGAAGGAGTATTCACCCCCTTTCAAGCGAAATCCCCAAGTTTCGCCGTCACGCGATAGGGGACCGAGGACGGCATCATTACGGAGAAATTGCTTATTTTCCCTATCCAATGCTTCCCACATCTGTTTAATCTGATTGTAGGCGGAGGTTTGCGTCTCCGGTTTCGGGAGGATGTCAACTGCGGTAAGAATCAGATTTGGATAAACGAGCACTAAGAACCCCCAAGCGAACATGGAAAGCATGAGCGCGGTACTGGTTCGACGCGTCAGTGCGGAGATACACATCCCGATGAGGTAGAATAGCGACACATAAAGAAGTGAGGTCAGGATAATCCCACCGATGCGAAGAAATTCATCGGCGTTCAAGGAAACCGTAGTGGATGTCGTCAGCAAGATGATGGACAGGAGAAGGCTCATTAGCAACGGCACAAGTAGACAGAGCATTGCGCTGATGTACTTGGCAAACAGGATGTATCCTCGCCGAATTGGGTGCGTCAGCACGAGGCGTAACGTTCCGCGTTCACGTTCACCAGCCAGAGCATCGTAAGCGAAAATCAGCGCGAGCAGACTCAGTACTCCCTGAAAAACAAGCGCGATATCAATTGAAGTGAAGAGGTTGAGAAACGGATTATCCGCCCCGTGCTTATCTGCATCCCAAATTGTCGGCACAAAGGCGTGATATACAGCAATTTCGTTACCCACCTGCTTATCTAATCCCAAATTGAAGATGCTCAACGGGTTCGGGGGGCGATGGACAACTAAATACATCGCGTAACGGGAGTAGACTTTTTCCTTGCGTAATTTTTGGTGACTTTCCTTGGTAGCCGTGTTGTAAGCGGTTAGGCGTTGTTCATAGTCCTTGAGGAGCACAACGGTATTGGCGACCACAAGCAAGAGTGTGATGAAGACTGCCGCTGCGAATCGAAATGTCATAAGATTATCGAGGAGTTCTCGACGGATCAGTGTTGTCAGCATCAGGTTTTCCCCTATCTACAAGTTTACCAGTTCTTTTCCTTTTCAGCAAATGCAAAACGCTTTTAGGTAGAGCCATTCAGTTTTCGGTTTTCTGTCCGTTTGTGCCGAGTGTTGAGACGCGAAAATCCCTTCACAGAAGAGGGAGTCGGGATTCGGAGATCCCTCCTACAGAAGTCTCAAGCCTTAGGTGCTGACGTAGCAGTATTTGATCGGTTGCTCCATTATATTGGAACCCAATCTACGTCTTTTCCTTCATTAGAATTTCTTTAGAGGGGAAAAATCTACAAATTTTGAAAGGATGTGGTGTTAGCCTATGAGTCGGGATATAAGCAGACGAAAACGTATAAGTTGAAAGGAGTGGAAAAGAAAAAAGAAATAAAGGAAAAGTGGGCCTACCTGGAATCGAACCAGGGACCTCGCGCTTATCAGGCGCGCGCTCTAACCGTCTGAGCTATAAGCCCACAAAAAGGAGAGATGTTTGCGAAAAGATAGTTTCGTTTTCGTTTGTCAAGAAGCACTATTAAGTATACACGCGAAAAAAAGATTTGTCAAATTAATTTGTCAAAATCCGGTTTTGATCGCTCCCCAAGCCGTTGCCAACTTCAGACGGGGTGAAACAGGACGAACCTTATCAATATCGGCGATACTTTCGACAACAACCATATTATCAAAATAACTGACACCGCTGGTAATTCCCATCATGCCAACGGGACCCGTTTTGAAAGTATCATCATCAATTTCCACAATAGGCTTCTCATTAAGATGCCAATCCGCGGACGGTAATTCTTCATCCCGCTTCCTGAGATACATCTGGTGTTGTCCGCCTTTCATAACCAGTCGATGGGTATACCAGACGTTGTTTTCATTAGGAAACTGCCCGGTTCCGAGTAAAGCCCAGGCACCCGCTTTCCGTGTATAAATCTGAATATTGGATCCGCCAACGCGACGCGTGCCGTGAAAATGCGCCTCAGCCCCTTTAAGTCCACCTTCCGCTCGGTAGACTGTGCCCACAAAACTGTCATTTTCCCATAACCAATCAAAATCCCAAATATAATCCCGCCATTCTTCTCTTCCATCTGCTTTCGGGATGTAAAGCCCAATACCAGTAGTTTTAGCGGCTTTGTTTTTCGGATCGGCAGGGTCTTTTTCAATAAGGATTTTTGAGTTTCCCGAGTTAAAGTTAAGGTGTTCCCACCTCGCCGGTTCTTCGCCAATTTTATCCTGTTCAAAGTCATCGACAAAAAGAATTTCCGTATTTACGATGCCAAGCCCTGTTAAAAAGAGAAGCATTAGGACAAATACCGCAGTTCTCATTTCATCTCTCCTTTGGTTGTGCGAGTGGATCAAACACTGACGAGGCAAATTGGGAAACGGAGAAATTAAACTTAAATTCTTTTATGTAAGTTCAGTTCTAAGGAAAATCAGATTGGGGTATAAATAAAAGGAAAATTGGATTGGTGAGTATAGCAAGAGGTTGCTGTATGAAGAAGAAAATGTTCCTGAAAGTTAAATAGTGTTGGTGCGTGTCATATAAGGTAAAGAGCTGAACATAAGGATTGTGTTAGAATACTTATGTTAATGCTCCTTAGAAAGGAGGTGATCCAGCCGCAGGTTCCCCTACGGCTACCT
>JAPOOP010000201.1 GCA_026713385.1 Candidatus Poribacteria bacterium
CATCTGGGCGAGTACGCCGCAAAACTGTTAGTTTGTGCGGGTTTGAAGGACAATATTACACATCCAGACGTGTTTGGAAGTATCCCACTAATTCTAAAATTACCATACGGATACCATAAAGAAGAGGAGAATTCTATGCCATTAGATGTATCATCACTTTTGGAAGCACTCAATTCGGTAACTGCTATTCCTATTGTTCCATTTGAAGGGGACGAGATTGATTACACCGGACACGCAAAAAATATTGACTATTTGATGCGCAACAACTATCTTGACGAAGGACGGCAGCGTGTCATTGCCATCGCTGGGACAAGTCTGATCCATCATATCAGCGAAACCGAGCAGCTTCGTCTCATTGACCAGACAGGACAACAAATGGGGGATAGCGGTATCCTCATGTCTGGTATTGTACCCAATCCGATTCGTCAAGCCGGGCAACTCATTGAAGCACAGTCTGAACTCCATAGACCACCAGATGTGTATTTGCTCATGCCTCTGACGGGGGTATCAAGCCCAGAGGGTATCTATCAACAGTACATGGAATTCGGTGAGCAATACGGCACTGCTTGTGGGGCGCGGTTTCTCTATTATTTCCGGCAGAAACGCGACATGGCAGCAGTCATTCGTCTCCTAAACGATTCACCGCATTTCGTTGGTGTGAAGATAGGAACCGGTGAAGAGGATGTCGTGCCGCTCGTTGAAGGCGTTGGGGATAGCGGAATTGTGATGTGGGGCATTGGGGATAGATGTACCCGTCCGGCCCAACTCGGTGCGAAAGGGCATACCTCCGGTATTGCGGTCGCTTTTGCGCGTGCCTCTGACGAAATTAATAACGCACAACGTCGCGGTGATTATGATACCTCTGCCCGTATTGAAACCGACATTGCACCCCTTGAGGAGATTCGGTTCATGAACGAGCGAGTCTATAACTATTCTGCCGTCGTTGAAGCAATGATTTTGAGCGGTTTTGACGATATTGTCGCTGGGACGGGGGGTCCATTTAATCCGCGTGTTCCGTCAGAAATTCAGGAGCAACTCCGCGGGGTGGCGCGAAACTTAAAGCGGTATCATTGAGGATTGTAGATACAGGTCTTGCGCTGATGGAAACCGCGGGCAGTGCGTCTGAAAACCGTCTAAACATAAACCCAGGAAAAAATGGAGGTCAGTGATGGTCTGTAAAAATCTTGACCCCCTCCTGTAACAATGCTATAATAGAATTACAGGGCTTACGCAGCTGCCTTTGTTGGCGAAGTTTCTTAGAAAAAACACCCTTCGACAGCAAAACACCTCGCCCATGGTGGGCAGTAAATCCTTTGCTTCCTTCCATTCGGTGCGAATTACCCTTGCAGGAAATTTACGAACGCGTTCCATTTTCTGATTAGGAACGCTACAACGCAAAGTACATGAAGTGAGATCTCCACATGTCGTATGATAGTTTAGCACTTCGTCTGGTCGTCCAAGAATTGCGAGAAACCCTTTTAGGCGGTACAATTCGACACATTGAACAGGCGAACCCCCACACCTTTTCATTCAAGATAGGTCGCGGTGCCCAGTCGCATTGGCTGACTTTATCGGCGCATTCCTTGCATGCCCGCGCACATCTCACCGAGAAACCTCTACCCGGGCAAAAACAATCCTATCTGGCGGATTTTCTCACAACACATCTCAGGCGTGGCACCGTTACTGCCATTGAACAACTCGGTTGGGATCGGATACTCAAGATAACCGTTCAACCCGTTTCTGATGAACCGATACAGCCGTCTCCTAAAGCCATTATCGCTGAATTCATGGGTAAACATAGCAACATCATCCTGATTGACGCAACCGACGACAGGATTTTGGAAAGTCTCAAGCGTATTGATGAGACAATGAGCCGACATCGAGAGATTTTGCCCGGTGAAACTTATACGTTGCCACCGCAGCAGGAGAAGTTGGACCCTTTAACGCTCGATGAGGCAGCGTTCACTGAACTTGTCGGTGAGGAAAAAGAGGTGAGTTGGCGGCAGCTTTTTAACAAAATTGACGGTTTTAGTCCAACACTCGCAAAAGAGGTTGTCGCTCGGGTACCGGAAACGGGACTCTGGGAGGCGTTTCGACAGGTTATCGGCTGTTTCGATGCACAACACGCTTCACCGCAACTGCTCATGGATAGAAATGAACCGATTGCCGCGTCGGCTATGCTACTGCATCAAGTCCCACACGCTTCCTCTCAGGCGTTTGACACAATGAGCGAGGCACT
Organism: Candidatus Poribacteria bacterium; assembly: GCA_026713385.1. Lineage (GTDB taxonomy): Bacteria > Poribacteria > WGA-4E > WGA-4E > WGA-3G > WGA-3G. The sequence goes on from JAPOOP010000201.1 coordinate 2,240, forward strand.
CACCGCATACTACGAGGCGGTTACGCTAAAAGAGGAGATGGCTTCGGAACGCCGGACTCTCACACAAGCGTTGACGAAACAGGAGAATCTACTTCAGCGGAAAGCAGATGGGTTACACGCCGATCTCGGACGGGCAGAGAAAGCGGAGGATTACCGCATTCAGGGTGAGTTGCTGCTCGCCAATCTACACGCTATCACCCGCGGGCAGCAACAGGTAGCGTTGCAAAACTATTACAGTCCTGATCTCGAAATGCTGTCGATTCCCTTGAATCCGGAACAAAGTCCATCCGATAACGCACAAGCCTATTTCAAGAAGTACACAAAAGCGAAACGCGGACGTTCACGTATCCAGCAGCTCATTGCGGATGTAGAGGCGGATCAGGAGACACTTCGACTGTATGCTTCCAAATTAGACGCTGCTGATACTTTAGCCGCACTGCAGCGTCTACGGACGGAATTTGTCGCGAACGGCTATCTCAAGGCACCGCAGCGCGGTAAGCAGAAACAGGAGGTAGGTGCCGGTCCTTTCCGAAGGTATACCTCTACCAACGGTTTCCAGATGTACGTTGGACGTAACAGTCAGTCGAATGACCTACTCTTGCGCCAAATTGCCAAGCCTCGCGATATGTGGCTTCATGCCAAGCAGATTCACGGTTCACATGTTATCATCCGCAATCCAGAGAATCGTCAGGATATTCCGATGCCGACGTTGCTACAAGCCGCGCAACTCGCTGCGTACTACAGCAAGGCACATCATGCGAGCAATGTGCCTGTTGATTATACATGGGCGCGGTATGTCGTGAAACGCAAGGGTAACGTCGCTGGTTATGTGCATTATACGCGTGAAAAGACATTATTTGTTGAGCCTGCCGTGCCTAAGTCGAAGGATAAATAAAGGAAATTTTGAATGACTGACTTGAGAAACACAATTGCTCACATTCTTGAACACGAACATCGTGGGAAGTAATTACGATGGGTGCGTGTTGTAAACGCTTCCTACCAACCTACCGAAATGTATGGACATCAATTCATAATCCTGTTATACTATTCCCCAAAATTAACATAGGAGAAACTCTTATGAAACTGGTTAAGTTTTTCATACTGATTGCACTGCTATGTGCTGTCGGTCTTTGTTCGGTAGGAACCGCTACAGCGTTAGAAGAATGGGTACATGTTGATATAGAGCCCTATGCAAACACGAAACTCGTTAAACACGAGTGGTGGACGAAAAATGCTGGGGATAGCACCCTTTCTCGATTGCCTATCGGTGAGGTGGATGAGTTCGAGGGACCCGACGGAAAAGTGGAGTTTCAAATTATAGACGGTGCCATTGTTCTCTTCGGCACCAATGCCGCGATATGGCCCAAAGCGGTTGAAGACATCGTCGTTGGAGGTAAGGCAAAGTTCATCTATTTTTTCCACTCGACCGGGTGGGAACAGAACGGCGTTCCAAGCTACATGTTCGTGATGAATTATCAGGATGGTAAGAAGGAAGAGCTTGAGATGATTTCAGGTTTTAATTCCGATGATTGGTGCCACGACGATGCTGAGCTTCAAGACGATAACTCGGTCTGGGGATGGGTCAAGAAGGAAGGCGGTCCTTGTGGACACGCGGGGTTAATTACCACAAAATGGGAAAACCCGCGACCCGACATACGGATTGAGACGATAGATGCGATTTCTTTGGAGTTAGGGTCAGTGCCTGTCATTCCAGCGATCACCTTAGGCGAAGCGTCACTCGCTGTTGATCCGGCACAGAAATTGGCGATCACTTGGGGAACTCTGAAAAACCCACGTGGATTCTAAAGTTTACTCACAGGCGAGGTATCTTGGGGAAAAGAAAGGGAAACGCCCTATCAATAACCCTCAGCAAAACACCTCGCCTATTTTTATGCTTCGCGTCTGGCTATATTCAGAGTCAGAAAGAGTTGGGAATCGGTGTGTTTTTGCTGGGGTGTTTTCCGCATTCTACCGAGGAACTGAATGCTTCTGTGCGTTCTACTATAAAAAATTGACTTTGTGTGTCGTCTATGCTATAATTATAGTAGCGATTTGTGATCGCAACATTTTGAATATCTAACATTGCAACACTAAAAATTAATACAGGAGGAATTCAATGCCAGCAAAGCAAATTATCTTTGACGAAGAAGCGAGGGTGGCACTCAAGCGCGGCGCGGATACCCTTGCCGAGGCTGTGAAGGTTACCCTCGGTCCCCGAGGCAGGAATGTTGTCATTCAAAAATCTTTCGGGGCACCGCTGGTAACATGCGATGGTGTCACCGTCGCAAAAGAAATTGAACTCCCGGACCCCTATGAAAATATGGGTGCCCAGTTACTCGAATCTATTGCAACGAAAACAAACGATGTCGCAGGCGATGGAACGACCACTGCTACCTTGCTGGGTCAGGAAATCCTTCATGAGGGTCTCAAGAACGTCACTGCTGGTGCCGACCCGATGCAGTTGAAGATTGGTATAGACAAAGCCGTCGTCGCTGCTGTTGATGCGATTACCGCACAGAGCCGTGCGGTTAATACACATGAAGAAATTTTACAGGTAGCCGCAATCGCCGCGAATGACCCTGCAAACGACAGTAATATCGGCGCGACTGTCGCTGAAGCACTTGAAAAAGTTGGAAACGACGGGGCTATCACTATTGAGGAGGGCAAAACCTCAGAGACGACTGTTGATATTGTTGAAGGAATGCAGTTTGATCGCGGTTTTCTTTCACCCAATTTTGTAACTGACATGCAGGCACAGGTGGTCGAATTTGAGAATCCTTTTGTTCTCATCAATACCGAGAAAATTACCACAGTGACGGATCTTGTGCCGATTATGGAAAAGACGATGCAACTCGGCAGACCCTTGTTTATTATCGCCGAGGATGTTGAAGGCGAAGCACTCTCTACACTGGTGGTGAATAAACTCCGTGGCAACCTTCAAATTGCCGCCGTTAAAGCCCCCGGTTTCGGTGATCGCCGTAAAGAGATGTTGGAAGACATCGCCATCCTGACCGGTGGTCAAGTCATCTCTGAAGAGACAGGCATCCGTCTGGAAAACATCGTTGTGGGCATGCTCGGAACAGCCCGACGTGTCGTTGTTGACAAGGATAACACTACGATCGTTGGTGGTAGTGGTGCTAAAGAGAGCGTTGAAGGGAGAGTCGCCCAGATTCGGACGCAAATTGAAGAGACGACTTCCGAGTATGACCGCGAGAAGTTGGAAGAACGGCTTGCTAAGCTCGCTGGTGGTGTCGCTGTTGTCAATGTTGGGGCTGCTACGGAAGTCGAGATGAAAGAGAAGAAGGCTCGGTTTGAAGATGCTCTCGCCGCGACGCGTGCCGCAGTTGAAGAAGGTATCGTCCCCGGTGGTGGCACCTCACTTTTACGAGCTGCAGCATCACTTAGCAATTTGGAATTAGGTGGAGATCAGGAGACAGGGTTGAATATTATCCGCCGTAGCTTGCTCTCACCTGTGCGTGCTATTGCAGAGAATGCGGGTATGGAAGGTTCGGTTGTTGTTGCCAAAGTACAGGAAGGCGAAGGGAATTACGGTTTCAATGCCGCGACAACTGAATATGGCGATATGCTTGAAGAAGGGGTTGTTGACCCGACAAAGGTTGTCCGATCCGCGCTGCAGAACGCTTCCAGTATCGCGGGCTTGCTGTTGACGACGGAAACGCTCATTACAGAAATTGAAGAGCCACCGGATGCCGCCGCCGCACCCGATCCACACGCTGGACACTTCCATTAGGTTCATTCATCGTTAGGCGCGCTTCCAAAGCGCGCCTACTTACACAAATACACGACTGTATTTAATACCGCGCCTCCATTCCGCTATCCCAATCACAATCGAGACAAAACATCACTTTTGGTGCCAAGTACTGGATATTTTTGCCATCACACTCGGGACACGTTTTTATCGGCTTTTCGATTTCATCCTTCTCACCGTGTTGGAAAATATTCAAATAATACACCTTTAGCACACCCGGATAACGGTGCCCCATCGGACAACGGACCAGATTGGAACTATCATTCTCAAAACGTTCCATTGTTTCTCGAAGGAACGTCAACCGGCGGTGGCAGATCGGACAAGGATTGGGGGTCAATTCTTTCAGAACGACCAAGTCCGTATTTTCTTGTTGGATGGAGACTGGCAAGGCGAGGTGATGCGCGAGTTGCAAATGCGATATGCCTGAACTCCCAAGTTTTTCGGTGAGTTCAGATACAAGTTTCGCGTAACTTTGTGGGCTCAGTACCGCTTCTGTCGGAATCATCGTTCCGCCCTTCAAACTGGAGAGAAGCTGATAGATGCGTTCTAAAATGGTCTACGACCCCCTATACCTTCATAACGGAAGAGCACTACACTGTCCTACCTTCAGTTGGCTCAGAAGCCGGTGTCCGTTCATTACCGCGCGCGAGTGGTGATGACGAGACCCCTCTTTGGGAACGGTAAGCATCGGCGGGTTGGGTCCGAATCAGAATGAGATCGTCCGCGTCACGCTCAATAACATCGTTCTGCATTAATGTAATTTCAAACTTTCGCATACTGGTCATGAAGTTGATAGTGATGCGCGCTGTTGCCTCTAACTTAATCTGCCAGCCGGTTGCCGTTTTCGTCCGAATGAACCGATCGCTAATATCAAGGGACTGCATCTGCGCAGCGTTGACGATCACACCGCTTGCTGCCTGTGTTTGCTCTTTGGCTTCGACAGTACTCTCGTTATTGTTTTGTTCCGCCATGTTGCACTTCCCCTCTACAAAAATTGAATTGAGCATATTCTAACAAAGAGAGTTGTCTGTTGTCAACATTATTATTTATAGGGTCCATATTATATTGGATTCTGTTGATGGAATATTTCGTGTTCCATTCTGTCTTAGAAATAGTATATTGATATGGCAGTCAACAAGAGTCAGGAGTCGGGAATCGGTTGTTTTTGCTTGGGGTTTTTGCTTGGGGTTTTTGATAGGGCGTTTCCCCAATTTCCTCAAACTTCCCTTTCCTCAATTTCCCGCCCCTCTGAAGAATAGGAAAATCCTGTTGACATTGATCCGTAATTCGACTATAATATGTTGAGAAAGGAATTAAGCCAAATATGCGATTCACCTATTTTTTGCCGGGGTGGATAGTTGTGCTCGGTATCGGTGTTGTCATCGGTATAACCCTATTTGTTTATTTGCGGATAGCGCGTCCATTGCACCCGAGGTATAGATTACTGCTCATTCTGCTGCGCATCGCTGCAGCGTCGATTCTGCTCGGTTGTCTCTTAGCCCCCGTTATCATTGAAAAGAAAGACATCACACCGCCGACACACCTCTCCATTTTAGTGGATACCTCGCGAAGTATGCAGCTGGTTGACCCCCCTATGAGCGAGATACCTATGTCAAGACTGAGTCAGGTGAATCAACTGCTTTTCAATGCCTCGGGGCAATTCCTGCAAACCTTACGAGATAGGTTTGAAGTTCATCTTTATCCTTTCAATACGCGGTTGCAACAAAGTGTTTTGTTAGCACAAGAGGATGATTCTCCAACGCCACAGTTTGCGGTGGAAGGAGCACTTACTAATATTGGAGGTGCTATACGGGGAGCAGTCGCCGCATGGAAGGGACAGCAAACCGCTGGTATTGTCCTTATTACAGACGGAGCGCACAACGCTGGACAGTTTCCTTTAGAGACGATCACTGCCTTGGAGGTGCCGGTCTACCCGATAGGTGTTGGTTCTGTGGAACCACCAAAAGACATTCAGATTCAGCGTGTCGATTACACGCCAGTTGCTTATACAAACCATGAGAGTGTCATTCGTGTGAACATTGCGCAAACCGGCTACACCGGTAAAACGACCCAGTTGTCTGTGCGGGAAGTAGAGAGTAATGAACTTGTGGATGCTGTAACGTTGACCTTTACGCCTCATCAGGCAGTAAATGCTGTGGATGTCAGTACAAAACAGGTGATTGAATTAAAGTTGACACCGCAGGCAGAAGGTAACTTTCAATACAGTGTTACACTTCCGACGCTTGATGGTGAACTCACGGAGGAGAACAATCAGAAGACGTTTTCCATGAAGGTTGTGAAGGCAAAGTTGAACGTTTTCTATCTGGAAGGCAAACCGAGGTGGGACTACACCTTTTTGAAACGAACATTAGAACGAGATCCAGATATTGAGGCTACTTATGCGATCTTATCGTCTAATAGATTAAAGCGTCTACCTGTAGATAGCGTCCTTAATCCCTTAGATGGGTATTATCCGCAAGCGACCCCGGTGTCGGAAACCCCACGGTTCCCTGAAACGCTCGACGAACTTTCTAAGTACGATGTGCTGATTTTAGGTGATTTAGGAGCTGAGCATCTCACCGAAACGCAACAACGCGCGATTGTTAATTTCGTTGAGATGCAAGGAAAACCGGTTATCTTTTTACCTTCTCGGAACATGCTCGGTGTGAATGGGCTTGGAAATACAGGGTTAGCACCTCTTTTGCCGATTGACCTCCCAAGAAATGGATGTCGTATAGAGGATATGGAATTTACTGTGCGCTTAACCCAATCCGGGGCGTTTCATCCAATGTTGCAGCTTGATGACATCCGAAGTACACAAACAGGTCAAACCGCAGGATTGGACGGGAATAATTTAAGTTTGTGGCGAAACATGCCAGCGTTGTCGCGATCCTTCAATGGATTCCGTCTCAGGGGTGGAGCAACTGTGCTGATGGAGAATGGTAAAGGCGTGCCTGTTCTGATTCTCCAAAGAGCGGGGTTAGGCAAAAGCCTGATGATTGCGGCGGAGGGCTTCTGGAATTGGAGTTTTGGTGTCAAAACCTTTAAAGACACGCGTTATCACGCAATCTACCCTCGCTTTTGGGCACAGGTACTGCGGTGGATGGCAACAAATACCGACGACAAGAACCTATACCTTACTACAGATGCATCCACTTATGCGATAGGGGATACAGTGAAGGTTACAGCATATTTGTACTCTGAAACCTATCAACCGCAAGTGGGTGCAACAGTTCAGATCGAAGTAGTGCCTCCTGATGGGGTCCCCTTCCAACTCCAAATGGCTGTTGGGCAAGAGCGGTTTGTAGAAGCCACGGAAACCTCTATGCCGAAAGCCGAAAGCCGAGAGCCGAATGCTATTAACGCCGATCTGAACAACCTCTATACTTCTCAATTTGTGCTATTACAAAAAGGCAAGTATCGCATTCGCGCAACTGGCAAGAGCGGCAATCTGGAATTAGGCGAGGATCAAATCGATATTTATGCCCATCCGCAACTTGCCGAATTGGAGAATCCGCAGCTCAATGAAGACTTGCTGAAGCAACTTGCCGGACAGACCGGGGGTGCCTATTTTACGATGGCTAACGCGGAATCGCTCCCGGAAAATATTGCGAATGTCCAAAACCCGATATTCGTTGATGCAGAACGCGATCTCTGGGCACATCCGTTGATTCTCATCACTGTCGTCGGATTGTTGGGGACTGAATGGTTTTTACGTAAACGGGTTGGACTGACTTAGAATCGCACAGGTTTCTATTCACATCGGAATTAACCAGAAACCATCGTGAAACGAAGTAGAACGATGAGCAAAAACTCTATAGTTAAAAAATTTTGGATCGGTTGTTTCCTCTTTTGTGCCTTGATGGGTATACAGGTGAAACAGGTTCTACAGGCTTCCGGTGTCCCGATAACTATCGCCCAAATCCACTATGGTGGGGGTGGTGATTGGTATGGCGATCCGACAACTATCAAGAATTGGCTTAGACTCCTCCGAGACCGGACAGATATTGAGACCGCCAGGGATAGGGTGATCATTAAGTTGACGGATCATACCCTTTATCAGTATCCGATACTCTATTTGGTAGGACACGGGAATATCCGATTGACTGAAAGTGAAATTGAAGCATTAAGGGATTATCTCAAGAGCGGTGGTTTCCTGTTCGTGAATGATGATTACGGGCTTGACAAAAGTTTTCGTCGCGAAATGCGGAGAGTATTTCCAGAGCAGGAGTTACAGCCTGTCCCAAACACGCATCTGATTTATCGCTCTTTCTATGAACTGCAAGGACTCCCCAAGATTCATGAACATGACGCTGAACCCGCACAAGGGTTTGGGCTTTTTCATGATGGGCGTATGGTCGTCTACTATGCCTATAGTGCTGACATCGGTGATGGGCTTGAGGATGCCGATGTACATCCAGACGATACGCCTCAGGTCCGCGAGCTCGCGGCGAAAATGGCAGTAAATATTGCTGTATATGCGCTGACTCACTAAAGGACGAAATGAAATGGACAGACAAAATGTGAATGAGGCATACGGAAACCTGATTGATCGATTGCGGGCAATTCGACGACAGTGGCGATGGCTCACTTTCTCTGTAGGGCTCCTGAAGTGCATCGGTATTCTTGCTCTTGTAATGGCAGGGACACTTATCATTTTAGCGATGAGTTTCCAGTGGTGGCTGTCCCCTTTCTCGCGCTGGATACGTATCGCGATCATTCTATTATCAATAGGCGGTGCCGTCTATGTAGTGATTCGGACATTCGTTTTACCTCTCTGCCGTAAGTTGACGGACGCTGCTGTTGCATCGCGCCTTGAATCAACGCAGACAGAGGAGGCTTTCGCCGCTGAAAATAGGGTGCTCAGTGCTGTTCAACTCTGGAAGACTTTAGAGAACAATAGACTTGGGTATGCCTCAGAATTCGTTGAACATCTGATTGTTCAAGCCAGCCGGGATATGGAGCAGGTTCGACACCGACGGGTGTTTCAGCCCGAATTTCGGAAAATTCGGCGAAATGCAGGTGTCGCCGTTGGCGGTGTGGTGCTGCTTTTGGCTACACACTTTCTACTACCTACGGCGTTTACAGGCTTCGCACAGGCTTTCCAGACCTTACCAAAAACGCTGCAAGACGATCAAGAGTATCTACAGAAATCCATTCAAATTACAAAAATCCAGCCCGGTAATATCCAAATTGAGCGAGGCACCGATGTTAACGTAACTGCTGAAGTAGGTGGGCACCTTGGGACTCCCGTCGTCCTTTACTATCGTGTTGGTGATGAAAATGAGGTGACATCCACAGCGGAATGGCAATCGTTGCCGATGCTCCGTACAGCTACCGATGCCGGACCCAGCGTACAGGTTTCCGATATTTCGAGATTTCCCTACAGTGCGACGCTTGAAAATGTGACACGTCCGCTTCAATACTATGTTTCGGTCAAAGAGGTGACATCGGAGCAGTATCAAATAACAATCAGTAATGAACCGATTGTTACGCAGTTCCAGTATCGACTCAATTACCCTGCCTACACGCAACTACAATCTCAGACGCTTCCAGTAAACATTGGGGACATCCAAGTGCTTTTTGGAACAGAGGTTGTGTTCACTGGAGAGAGCAACAAAAAGCTTCAGGAGGCACACCTCACTTTTGATGAGTCGAGTAATGTGGAATTGGAGATTACGGAAGGGCAGTTGCTTGATGATGTTACACAATTAATGGAGGATGAACAGGGACAGGATATCCTCTCTACGCCGCAAATAATACAAGGATCTTTCGTTGCCCAACAGAGTGAAAACTATCGTATCTACATTACCGATGTTGACGGGTTCACGAATCGAAACCCCGTTAACCGGACGGTTACTGTTCTCAAAGATGTCGACCCCGATGTTGCGATTGTCTCACCTGCACGGGATACTGTTTTGGACGATGCGATGTTAATCGAACTGAAGGTGGAAGCGACAGATGACTACGGTATACAGGAACTCCAATTGGTATACCGCGTTGAGAGTGAAGGTGCCGAGGAGGTAAATGTGCCTTTAAAACGTTGGGAAGTCGGGGACGCGCTTTCTCACAGATCGGTTTTTGTGGCATATACGTGGGATGTTGATCGGATTGGTATGTTCCCCGGTGAAACGCTTGCGTATTACGTTCAAGTCTTGGATATCGACAATGTCTCAGGACCGAATATCGGCAAATCCCATACCTACACACTCCGCTTTCCATCCCTCTCGGAGTTATACGATGCAGTTGCCGCAGAGCAGGACACCGAGCAACGAGGGCTTGAAGAACTCGTTGACGAACAGGCAGATGCCACCGGTTTGGTTGACACGCTTCTCGATAAAATCAGGAAAAGCCAAGAACTCACACTTAATGACGAAAATCTGATGCAACAGGTGCTTGAAAACCAGAGACAGATTGAGGAAAAGGCGCAACAACTCATCGAAGACATGAAAGAGACGGCAGAAGAGATGGAACAGAATCAACTCTTCGATACTGAGACTATTGAGAAATATCAAGAACTACAAGATCTGATGGAGAAAGCACTTTCGGAAGAACATAAGGAGCTTTTACGGAAGTTATCAGAGGCACTCGCGAAACAGGAAGTAAATGAGCAGGAGCAGTCGATGGCGGAAGCGAATCTCAGTCAAGAGCAGTTTTTACAACAATTGGAACGTGCCAAATCGCTCTATGAACAGATTCTTCTCCAGCAGGAACTCGAAGCTGCAGCAAAACAGGCGAAGGCACTCGCCGAACAGCAGAAGCAGTTGATGGATACGTTGGAGTCGTCGGAACAGTCCGCACCTACAAGCGATCTTGCAGAAAAAGAGGACCGAGTCGCCGAAGAATTCGACCAACTCAGTGAAAAGTTAGAAGAAATCGGCACAAAAATGGGTGAACTGGCGCAGAATCAGCAGAACGCACCGCCGCAAATTGAACGACTTGCGGATGAAATCGTCCGACTCAACCAGTTTGCGCACGAGCATAAAGTGCCTGAAATGCTTAAAGCGACCAGTGAGAATCTCCGAGGTGGGCAGAATAGTGAGGCACTCGAATCCGGACGAAACGCAGAACAGACACTCACGGAACTCGCACAGGGCTTGGATAATGCTTTGGCGTTCATGGAAGGGGCAAACGCCAACGAAACCTTGACTGCACTACAGGAAGCCGTTGAAAGTGGTCTGCACCTCTCACATCTTCATGAGAAGGTCCTCATGCAAACGAACGACATCCTTACCGCTGGGCAGTCTGATACTTACATTTCAAGTGAGATTGTGCGATTGCAACAACTCGCCGCTGATGAACTCAGTACGGCAGAGAGTATCACACAACTTTCCAGTAAACTGTGGGAGTTAGGGAACCGACAGATAGAAGTTCCACCTGAAGCGATATGGCATCTTAACGCCTCAAACGATGCCTTATCCCGTGCCGCACGTGCCTTAGAGGATAGACAGCCAAGCCTTGCAATACCAATCCAAAGAGGCGCGCTCGCTGATCTTAATCAGGCAATCTTTGAACTCCTCGAGGCGATGGGACAGATGAACCAACAAATGGATGCCAGCGGGTTTGAAAACATGATGGAGCAGTTGCAGCAACTCGCTGAGAGTCAAGAGCAGCTGAACGAGATGGCACAGAATTTGAATCAGCAGTTGCGCGAACAGGGACAAACCCCTGGGCTTGAGCAGATGATGCGGCAACTCGCTGGCCAACAGCAGTTGATTCGAGAGGCAACTGAACGAATCGCTGAACGTGCAGAGCAGATGGCACAGATGCTTGGCAGTCTTGAAGAGGTCGCTGAGGAAATGGCAGAGGTTGAGAAATCACTCCGTCAAGGTGAACTCAATGAGGAGGTCCTTGATAGGCAGTCACAAATTTTGACGCGGATGCTGGACAGTTTAAAATCGCTGCAGAAACGGGATGTCGGTAAACAGCGCAAGGCAGAGGTAGCAGAGAGACCCGAAACGCCTGCACAGGAGGTGCCGCCTTTGCATCCTGAACTCCTTGAAGTGGTTCGGAAATTAGAAACCACACCTTATGCGAAAGAGTTTGAGGACATTCCGTTCCAGTATCGGAAGCAGCTTCTACAGTATTTCAAAGCACTTTCGCAGAAGACACAGTGAGCGGGATGTACAGAATTGAGTTTTGTTAGAATGTAATTGAAACAGCACAGTAGGGGAATTCATGAACCGCAGGAATTTCTTAATTAACGGAAGCACCGCATTGGCAGGACTATTTCTCGTTAACGGTCCCGCTCGGCCGCATCTGAGACACCATGAAACCCATACTGACACGTATATAAACGAAAGGCAAAAAGTTATGAAAACAACGGTTAGTATCGTTGATGATGCGTTTTATATTAACGAAGAAATTACCTATCCCGGACGTGTCTACCAAGGGCATAAGGTCGAAGGATTGCTGCTCAATACCCGTATGGTGCAAGGCGTCTTTGATGACCGGAACCCTGAAACGATACATCTCTGGGAATATCCAGATACAGGTGAATGGGATCCGGAGCGGAATACACGTGAATTTTTAGCGGCGATGCCGACATGGCGTGCCCACGGTGTGTTGGCGTTCACCATTAACCTCCAAGGTGGCAGTCCCGAAGGGTACTCCAAAGCGCAACCGTGGCACAATTCAGGCATAGAAACCGACGGTAGTCTGAATTCCGATTATCTCTCGCGACTCGAACGTATTATTGACTTCGCTGACGCACTCGGTATGGTTGTTATTCTCGGTTATTTCTATTTTGGACAAGACCATCGATTGACCGACGAAAACGCTGTCAAAAACGCTGTCGACAACGCAACGGGTTGGCTCTTCGACAAGGGATACACAAATGTTATCATTGAGGTTAACAACGAGTGCAATGTGAGATACTCACATGAAATTCTGCAACCTGAGCGGGTACATGAGTTGATCGAACGGGTGAAAGCAACAACTCATAATGGCAGTAGATTCCTCGTCGGAACGAGTTACGGTGGTGGCAGAGTGCCTCTTGAAAATGTCGTCCGTTCCTCTGATTTCCTGCTTGTCCATGGAAACGGCGTGAGTGATCCAAACCGTATTATTGAGATGGTGCAACAGACGCGTGAGGTACCCGGGTACCGTCCGATGCCGATCCTTTTCAATGAAGACGATCATTTCGATTTCGATAAACCCCTGAATAACTTCGTTGCTGCTGTGAGCCAATATGCCTCATGGGGTTACTTCGACCCAGGCGAAAATGACTATTTTAACGGATACCAGTCCGTGCCAGTGCAATGGCAAATCAATACACCGCGCAAACGTGCTTTTTTTCAAAAGGCTCGCGACATCACTGGCTGAACCGCAAGGAAAAATTTAAAGGGTGTTTATCTGCATAGTATCAGGAACGTAGCCCGTAACGTAGTGGAGGGCGACTCTACGGAGAGGCACTCTATATATCAAACTCACCTGACCGAACCGCAAGGAAAAATTTAAATATGCCACAAGTTGATCCTATCTATTTTGCCATCACAATTGCCGTTGTTATAATGATCGCAACGAGCATCCGCGTTCTCAAAGAGTATGAACGCGCCGTCATTTTCCGACTCGGACGATTGGTTTCGACCCGCGGTCCTGGGCTTGTCTTTATGATACCGTTCTGGATTGAACGGATGCAGCGTATCAGTCTGCGGGTTATCGTCAATGATGTCACCCCGCAAGATGTGATTACGAAAGACAACGTCTCCGTGAGCGTTAACGCCGTGCTTACATTCAGAGTGACCGAAGCGGATAGAGCCGTGATTGAGGTTGAAGATTTCGGTTTTGCAATTGCACAGGTCGCACAGACGACGCTCCGTAGTGTGCTCGGACGTGCTGAACTGGACGACCTGCTCTCAGAACGAGAAAAACTAAATCAGGACTTGGCAGACATCATCAAGAAACATTGTGAACCGTGGGGGGTCGAGGTGCTTGCGATGGAGATTAAACACGTGGATCTCCCGGTTGAGATGCAACGTGCGATGGCGAAACAGGCGGAAGC
>JAPOOP010000198.1 GCA_026713385.1 Candidatus Poribacteria bacterium
AAAATCTATAAAATTGCTGCGGATGGCGACACCGCCGAACTTTATTACAATTCACCTGAAGTTACCATTTACAGTCTCGCTATCGGACCTGACAATGCGCTCTATGCTGGCACTGGACCCGACGGGTTGATTTATAAAATCACTGATGCTACAACACCTCCGACGACCCTTCTCAATGAGGGCGACAAATATGTGTGGGCGTTGAAATTCGATGATGCTGGCAATCTCTATGCAGCGACCGGGACTGATGGTAAAATTTACAAAATCACACCAGATGGTGAGTCCAGCGTCTTCTTTGATGCCGAAGAAAAAAATATCATGACGTTCCTTCTACACGAAAAGGGTTTCTACGCGGGAAGCAGCGACAACGGCATTATTTACCATATCATGGACGATGGTACTGCAAAGGTTATCTATCAAGCGAAAGAGAAAGAGGTACGTGCCCTTGAAATGGATACACAAGGGAACCTCTATGCGGCAGTCGTTACGTCCCAACCTGCTGAACCTTCAAGGGGACGACGTGGTGGTTCAAACGGACCTCCGACCCCCTCTGGTCCGCCGCCACCGGGTGGTGGTGCACCGCAAGAAAACAAGTCTAACATCTACAAAATTCGACCAGACGGGACTGCAGTTTCGATTTGGACATCGCCGGAACCGCTTATTTTGGCTATCGTCCTTGAAAGCGACTCGCAAATTTTAGTAGGCACCGGAGATGACGGAAAACTCTACCGGGTCAATCTGATGAGCGGCGACTCTGTTGAAGTCGGCAAATGCCCGGCGAACCAGATTGTAGCAATACATCAGAAAGAAGGAGATGGGGGCACAAAGACGCTCCTCGCGACAGGTAACCCTGGAAAACTTTTTAATCTTACTGCCACCTATGTCGAGGAGGGCACCCTTGAGTCAACGGTTCACGACGCAAAGAGTTTGTCTCGATGGGGAAAACTTTCTTGGGAAGGTGAGATGGCAGAAGGAACAGCGATTGCCTTCTCAACCCGCACCGGTAATACCAAAAAGCCGGATGATACTTGGAGCGACTGGTCCGATGAACTCACGACAGCAGAAGGCTCTCAGATTCCGAATGGAGATGGGCAGTATATCCAGTGGCGTGCGAAGTTCACAACCAGTGACACGGCACAAACGCCTATTTTGAAGAAGGTGACTCTCGCCTCTGTGCAGACGAATGTTGAGCCACGCTTCACCAGTATTGAGGTAGATGATGGTAGCGGTGGTGGGAACCAGGAAAGAGGGCGCCGCTCCTCCGGTGGTAGTTTACCACCGCCAGGTGCGCGTGGCGGGGATAGCGGCGGATCGGGCAATGCAGGCGATGCTCCATCTAAAAACTGGAAGGTTAGTTGGAAGGTTGAGGACGCAAATGCCGATACGTTGCAGTATACCCTCTACTACAAAGCTGTGGACGAGAGCAATTGGCGGCTCCTCAAAAAGGAATTGTCCAAAGCGAACTATGACTGGGATGTAACTACCGTCCCAGATGGACGATACACCTTAAAAGTCGTTGCAACCGACAAACTCAGCAATCCAGTTGGATGGGCGAAATCATCTGAAAAGATGAGTATGCCGGTTGAGGTAGACAATACGCAGCCCGCTCTCGGGGAAATCCAAGTCACTGCTAACGGTGATAATACCTACAAAATTGCCTGTGAAGTTACAGATATGACCACGCCAATCCAGAAGGCTGTCTATAAGATTGACAGTGATGAACACTGGAAGGTTATCTTTCCTGACGATGGGATCTTCGATTCCAAAATGGAGCAGCTCCTACTCGAAACGGGTGAACTTCCCGAAGGCGCGCACACCATTATCATCCAGGTAACGGATAGGGCACAAAACATGGCAGTCGGTAGGGTGAGTTTCTAATCGACTATAGTTTCAGGGCGGGTTTAAAACCCGCCCTATTTTTTTGTCTGCGCTTCTTCTTTCAATGGCTGGGGTCGCTTGTAACAACATCGATTGAGGTATAAGCGATGTCCAGTAGCGCATCTAACTCTGAAGTCGAGATTTGTAGAGGGGGCATAAGGACGATAGTGTTAACAAGCGGTCGCAGCATCGCCCCACGGGTGAGTGCCTCTTTACAAACTCGGATACCTACTTTCTCTTCAAGAGGATAAGGCGTGTGGGGATCCGAGTTTTTCATTAATTCTACACCGGCGGCAAAACCACATATTCGGACATCACCGACGTGTGGCAGTGTATAGAATTCCTGAAGCCGATTCCTGAAGTGTTTAATAGTAGATTGGAGTTTGGAGAGAAGATTTTCACGCTCGAAAATGGCGATATTTTCTAATGCGACTGCGCATGCTAATGGGTTTCCGGTGAAGGTGTGTCCGTGGAAGAAGGTCTTGAGATCTCGATATGCACCGAGGAAGGCGTTATAGATTTCGTCGGTGGTCAAAGTCGCGGCGAGTGGAAGATAACCGCCTGCGAGTCCTTTTGCTGTGCATAAGAGGTCGGGTGTAACGTCCTCGTGCTCGCATGCCCACATTTTACCCGTACGACCCAACCCCGTCATTACTTCATCAACAATGAGAAGAGTTTCTTTCCGTTTTGCTAATGCGGCGAGTTCCTTTAGAAATCCCTTCGGAGCGATAAGCATACCGCCCGCGCCCTGAATGAGTGGTTCTAAAATAATACCCGCAATTTTCCCTTCATATTCGGAGAGTGCGCGTTCCACTGCATTGAGCCAACGGGTTTTAACCGCAGATTTATTATGGGATGTATCCACAGCGTGGTGAGAGTGATAGGCTTCAGGAGCGGACACGCGGATACCTTTGAAAAGGAGGGAATCAAAGGTCGTATGGAAACTGTCGATACCACCGACGCTCATCGCACCTATCGTGTCGCCGTGGTATGCATTATCGAAATGAAGAAATAGTTTCCGGGACGGTTCTTTCTTGTGTTGCCAGTACTGATACGCTATCTTCAAGGCGACTTCGACAGCCGTTGAACCGTTGTCGGAGTAAAACACCTTGTTCAACCCAGGCGGTGTGAGTTCTACCAGTTTTTGTGCAAGCTGGATTGCAGGGATATTGCTATACCCAAGCAGTGTGGTGTGTGCGATCTTGTCTATCTGCGTCTTGAGTGCAGTGTTCAGCTCTGGATGATTATGCCCGTGAACGTTTGTCCACATGGAAGCGATTCCATCAATATACCGATTTCCGGCAATATCGATGAGGTAGCATCCGTCACCTCTTTCAATGATGACTGGCTCCTCCGCCAGCCAATCCTGCATTTGCGTGAATGGGTGCCAGAGATAACGCTTATCCCAATCGACAAGCGTTTCTTTATCAATCATGGCTCATAGTTGCGAGTTTCGCTATCCCTTCAGTTTGGCATAATGCACTGTCGGTTCGAGTCCGAGTGATTCGCATGTGCCGCTTTTAGAGATGATAATCGTCAATACTTTATTCCGATAAGTTGCCTGAAAATCTTCGGGTTGTCCTGAAATCGGCGTGATATTTGTGAAACCCCTCGGGAATGAGCTTGTGCGACCTACAACAGAGGCAAACCTTGGATCATCCAATTGTGTCTGCACAGTCAATATACTTTCAGGCGCGAGAGATTCACCAGGGACATACACGGATTCACCAGGGACATACGGCGAACTGAGTTGAATTTCATACGTGTAGTCCGGCATTCTATCAGGGAGTTCATGTTCTTGTTTCGCGACAGAATTCGGCACCCATCTCGGAAATTCGATTTCAACCTCGTAGTGATTCGCCAGTTCCGTAACGTGGTTTACCATGCCGTAGCGTCTGTAACGTTCCCGTACATCATCAGAATAGATCTTACCATCTGTGAGGACCGATCCGGGCACCGTTGTGCGTTCTTCTTTTCGCTGAACGACGAGTGCTGAACGTAAGCCAAGTAGGAGTGGGGTTGCAATGAGTGATGGAAACCATCCGTAGAAGGCTGCGCCGTAGCTCGGTTGTTCAACTGTGGAATTGAACTCGTCTTTAAACCGGTAAATACCTTCAGAAATAGCGATGATGATTCCCAAGAAAATCATCAGGTTGCCTTCACTTGTAAAAAGGTTGGCACTTTGCCCTTTGACCCCGATGAAGAAGAGGATAAGCGGATAGAGCGTCAGGTTGATGAGGCTATTGATAGCTGTTGATACCGCAGAACTAAAGACA
>JAPOOP010000401.1 GCA_026713385.1 Candidatus Poribacteria bacterium
GGGTTTGATTTGGAACGGCGGTTCTTTGAACTTGTAGAGCCGATTCGCGAACTCGGCGTGTTCATGGTACCGGTCAAATTGCATACAGATGTTGTTGTCGAACTCCGCGTTGTTGTTGAACGTGAAGAGTAATTATGCAGGCACAACCCGTTGATTCCCTCTCTGATAAGGAAGCTGAACAAGCAGTTCTGGGCGCGATGATGACCGAAAAAACGGTTATTCCGCAAGTAATAACCAAGCTCGGTCAGACCTCTGATATATTTTTTACTGTAGACCATCAGCTTATCTATTCAGCTATCCTTGCGGTATATGACCGCGTTAGCAATGCAGATCCTCTTCTTGTTGCTGATGAATTGAAACGGGTGAACCAGTTGAACCGGGCTGGTGGAACAGAGTACCTATACGAACTACAGGCTCCAATTGCAGAGACGGAGAGTACAGAATTTTACGCAGATATCCTGTATGAGAAGGCAACGCGCCGTCGGTTAATTCGAGCGACCGCTCAGATTCGCGAGATGGCGTACGACGAGGGTGTTGTAATTTCTGATGTCCTGAATCAATCACAGGAAGCGGTCTTCGATCTTGGTCAGTCAGATACGCAACGCGGGTTTGTCGCCATCCGGGCATTACTCACAGAGAGTCTTGGCGCGGTTGAACGTTTGTATCATAAAAAAAGTAGATTTTTAGGGGTGCCGACCGGCTTTATGGATTTTGACCATCATACATCAGGGTTACAGCCCGGCAATCTTATTATCATTGCCGCGCGACCGAGTATGGGAAAAACAACCTTGGTGCTGAACATAGCACAAAACATCGCCCTTGAACAAAAACGTCCAGTTGCTATCTTTAGTCTTGAGATGCCTTCACAGGACATCGCGATGCGAATGTTAGCCACCGAATCCCGGATTGATTTTGGAAGGCTCCGAACCGGTAATTTCGGTGAAGATGACTGGAAACCATTGACCGAAGCGGCAAGTCGATTGGCTGAAACACCTATCCTAATTAACGACAATCGTGGGCTTACTGTTCAGAGTCTACGCGCCGAGGGGCGCCGCCTAAAAGGCGAACACAGCGAGCTGGCACTCATTATCGTTGACTACCTGCAACTATTGAGAGGGACGGGTAAATATCATGCTCGCGAACAAGAGATCTCTGAAATCTCACGCGCCTTGAAAGTTCTTGCTTGGGAACTTAATGTGCCAATTATCGCTTGTTCGCAATTGAGTCGTGAGATTGAACGTCGCCCTGATAAACGCCCGCAGCTTTCAGATTTACGGGAGTCCGGGGCAATCGAACAGGATGCCGATCTCGTCGCCTTTTTACACCGAGATGATTATTACGAAGATGAAGAGGTCGGAGACAGGGTTGAAGCACACCTCATGATTAAGAAACAGCGTAACGGACCGACTGGGACGTTTATTCTTTATTTTACCAAAAACCAGATGCGATTTGAGAATCCCAGTTAGATGGCTTTCAGCACGCTACGCTTTCAGTTCGGTTTTTTCTTTGGAAAAAACCTTTCAGTTTTCAGGTAAGAGGTGTTTGCCGAAATCAGAACCCTCTTTTAACCGATAACTGACACTGACAACCATTATAGAAAATATGGAGCAGCAGTCCACTATACACGAAACCCCTACGGGTTTCCCTGATTTGGTGAAGGTTCGGTTGTACAATGTGCTTTCCGAGATAGGAAAAGCCTTTACGCTATTTTTTCAAACACTTGTTCAAATTTTTCGTCCTCCTTTTCAGTTCGATCTGTTAGTTAAGCAGTTGTTGTTGATCGGTTTCAATTCTTTGGCTGTTGTTATTGTCTCTGGATTTTTCACAGGAATGGTCTTGGGTGTTCAGGGGTATATTCAACTCAAACCTTATGCAGTGGAAGGCTCGGTGGCGAGATTCGTCTGTGTGTCGGTCGTGAAGGAACTCGGCCCGATGATTACTGCGTTTGTGCTCGCCGGACGTATCGGGGCATCAATTACTGCTGAACTTTCAACGATGAAGGTTACGGAGCAGATTGACGCACTTGAGGTGATGGGCACGAATCCGGTCAAATATCTGGTGGTGCCGCGTTTTCTCGCGTGTTCTATGATGTTACCGGCACTTACCATCTATTCGACGTTTGCGGGCATCGCTGGCGGTTTTGTCGCCGTTGTTACGCTATTTGATGTAAACGGCTCCTTTTTTCTTTTGGAAGTACAGAAGAATCTTTTTGTCGGAAGCGTGCTTATTAGTTTGATTAAAGCGACCTCTTTCGGGATGGCAATTGCTGCCGTTGGTTGCTACAAGGGGTTTAGTATCTCGACAGCAGGCGGAGCAGAGGGGGTTGGAATTTCTACGACTGGTTCTGCTGTAATCTCTCTTATTGCAATTCTCGTTTTAGATTTTGTCTTGAATCATGTACTCTTTAACATTTTGGGGATGGTATAATTTAGCCGTCAGGCATCAGCCTGCCTCGCAGTGGGAGTAAAGAGATTTTCGCCTCATAAAGGTTTCTTCAATGTATAAGTAAAAATCGGAGCCTGCAACAACGGCGCAGGAGGATATGAGCAATGCCCGTCAAAGTCCAAACGCACGCTGTACCTCCGTAAGGTAAAATTAAAAGATGATTTCAATTAGGAATGTCACAAAAAATTTTGGAGGCAAAAACGTTTTAAACGGACTCAGCCTTGAAATTCCGCGTGGCGAGACGCTCGTGATTATGGGACAAAGCGGGTGCGGTAAGAGTGTACTCCTCAAGATTATTACAGGATTGATCTCCGCCGATTCCGGTGAAATTTGGTTTGATGGAACGGAAATATCGAGTCTGAACAGAAAAAAAATGAATGTCCTCCGCCGAAAGGTTGGAATGCTTTTTCAGTCTGCTGCCCTTTTTGATTCGATGACTGTCGCAGAGAACGTCGCTTTTATGTTGGATCAGCATACGGATCTTGACAAGCGAGAAATGCGTAAGGTGGTTGACGAGAAACTTAGTCTTGTTGATTTAGAGGGTGTTCAGGACTTACGTCCCGCGGAATTGAGTGGTGGTATGCGAAAACGGGTTGGACTCGCACGCGCCCTGGCATTTGATCCGGAGGTTATTCTTTACGATGAACCTACAACCGGACTTGACCCAGTGACCTGTACCGAAATCAATCAACTGATTAGAGATCTCTACGAGAGGCTGCAAGTCACCTCTGTTGTGGTAACACATGATATGCACAGTGCCTTCAGTATCGCAACCCGGATGGCTATGATTCATGAAGGTAAGCAGATCGCATACGGCAGCCCAGATGAAATTATCAACATCGACGATCCCATTTTGCAACAGTTCATCCTATTTGGAGCACCGGACCAGATTCTCAACATGGAAAATCCCATTTTGAAACAATATTTAGGGAGATAGCATGAACTTTTGGAC
>JAPOOP010000195.1 GCA_026713385.1 Candidatus Poribacteria bacterium
CATGTGACAAAGCACTCGACTGTCGATTTCCGGTCCGAACCAGCGATTTTCGCCTTCGGATGCAATTAATTTGCCGGGTCTTCGGTAGTACTCACCCGCGGCTTCAGGAACGGCAATCTCCTGAAGGAAGATTCTCTCTCCGTCTTTGAGTATGCCGTGCAAACCAGCATTTGCAGGAAAAAGAAATACGGTGGTGATGATTGCCGTTAGTGTAAGTGTAAAGGAGTGTTTATGTGTCATTTTGCAAAGGATGTGCCGTCTCGCCTGCCTATGTAGATGCGATATTCGGTGCGAGAGGCAGGAACTTCAACCTGTTTGTGAATAAGTGTCCGTTGATAACTTTCTGTCGCCGCTTCTAATACCGTGTGGACAGCACGAATGTGGAGTTGATAGTGAGCCTCTGTTAGGTTATGGAATTTAAATTTGCCGTGTAGGTCCGTTTCTACTTCAAACCGATCCAGCGTCATTGACATATCATAGGGCTGTAATTCCCAAGGATACCATGAACGAGAAACGACAGCGTTGTGGACAGGCTTACCTGTATCCGCCCAGAAAACCCGCCCTTGTAGTATTGTTGTGGGTTGATCCGCTACAACAAGCACGTCTTCAGGATTTGTTGACGCGTCCACGTCAATTCGGGTCGCCGAGATGCTATCTCCAACGATACAGAGGATGTATTTTTCCGCAAAAAGTCCGCCAACGCCAAAAGCAGACTCCGTCACAGGAAAGTGTCTTGACAAAATCGGTCTGTGCAACACCAACGGATTCAGGCTTGGCTCCATCTGAGCGTCTATAGGGAACATCTTCACAGTATACCGCTCGTCAGAGGGTATATTCTGCGGGAGGATCACACGTCCTTTAACGCTCTCCCCTTTCTTTAGTGGTAGAATCGGCGGCATCTTACCGATGTCTACGTTCTCGTATACTCTCGAAAAGTAACCCTTTTTGCTGACTTCAAGTGAAAGCCATCGTGGCTGAGTCTCTAAGACCTCCATCTGAAAGTTGCCAACTGCGTCTGTTTGTGCTGATGAGAGGCTTACACTGTGCCCGGTTTCAATATGCCGAGTTACGTGGATGTGTGCGCCTGCTATTGGTCGTTCTTGTGCATCGACAACCGTGCCGCGTAACATTTCCAATTTCGGCAGATGGATAGAAATCTGTGTCTGCTTTTGTGGATTGATGGACTCTACAAACGCTATGATAAGACCGCTGCGAGAAATTGTCAAGGTGTATTCGATTGGGTAGAGTTCGGTAAAATGGAAATTGCCCGTCGGATCAGTCTTCACTGCGTGTTCAATCGGCGCGGCGGCGCGAAAGAAGTCCGCTGACTTGTCGTGCATCTTCAGGTTCACGACAAGCCCATCGACATTTTTCTCGCCAGAAACGTTGCCTTGTAGAGGCAGGGTCGGTCTCAACGCAATCCTCCGCAAATTATATTTGCTCTTACTGGGGGACATCTCCTTCCGTAAAAGTTTCGCTTGATACAGTGGATGGAGTGCCATGAGTGAAAAGGCATAGTAGGTTTGGCTTTCGTTGGGAATAGTCAGCGAAAAAGTGCCTTTCGTGTCTGTTACTGTTGCGTGTGCAAATTCCCGATCAGGATAGACCTGCTCAATTTTTTCAGCAGCGACGCGTACGAGGACCTCAGGGATAGGATGTCCATCTCCAGCATCAACGAATATGCCGTGGAAGGTGGTGTTATCCGGTGTTTGGCAAATGCCAGAGGAACTCCAGAGAAAAAGCAACAAAATCGAGGGGATGATAAGCGTATTGATCATGTAATCGTTTCGCTGAACTTTTTAGAAAAAGTGTAGCATAGAAGAGAAAAGAATTCAGTCTGAGTTGGGTAACAAAAAAACAAGCCCCGTGGTAACAGAGGCTTGTCTTTTTAAAGGAACTATTTTGCGTTCACTTTGCGTGAGATACCCCCGACGAGATTTGAACTCGTGTCGCCGCCGTGAAAGGGCGGTGTCCTTGGCCAGGCTAGACGACGGGGGCGAAAAGATGTGAGTCGTACATTTCAATTCCAAACTTTTCTATTCCAAACTGGTTCGATTAAAAAGAAAATGTGAGCCGTACAGGGATCGAACCTGTGACCACCTGATTAAAAGTCAGATGCTCTACCAGCTGAGCTAACGGCTCAAACTCACAACGTTTAATAATACCATATTTTAAGGCGGATGTCAAATTAAAATTCAGAAATTTTAGCAAGTCAGGCGTCGGGATTCGGAGATCCCTTTTACATAAACCCCAACTCCCTCAATACCTCTTATCAAGGGGACAGAAACAGGCAGTCAACAGTCGGGATTCGGAGAACCCTTCTACCTCAATTTTGACTTACCAAAGGGGTTGTCCGAGTTGCACGATCTGATCTCTGTCCGGTCCAATAGAGATAATCGGAATCGGCACGTCAAGATAATCTGCGACGTAAGCGATATAGTCTTTGGTCCGTTGCGGAATGTCCGCTGCGGTGCGTGCTTCGGTCAAGGCTTGCTGCCATCCGGGTAGTGTCTCGTAGACAGGTTCGCATTCCTCTAAGACCTGTAGGCTACTTGGGAAAGCCATCATCTGTTTTCCTTTGTAGCGATAGGCGACACAGACCTGTAGATCGGCGAGGGTATCAAAGACATCGAGCTTCGTCAATGCGATAGCGGTTAAGCCATTAATTTGTGCGGCATATCGGAGTGCGACGAGGTCTAACCAGCCGCAGCGTCTTGGACGTTGTGTTGTGGCACCATATTCTTTGCCGATGTTTCGGATTTCCTCATCGAGGTCAGGTGGCATCTCCGTGGGGAATGGACCGCCGCCGACGCGCGTGACATACGCTTTGGAAACGCCGAGTATCTCTTCAATTGCTTTGGGTCCGATACCGAGTCCGGTACAGGCTGCCCCCGCGGTGCAGTTAGAAGAGGTGACGTAGGGATAGGTCCCGAAATCTATATCGAGCATAGTCCCCTGTGCGCCTTCAAAGAGGATCCGTTTCTCGGAAGCGAGTGCCTCGTGCATGAAAGCGACAGTATCCGTCACATAGGGTGCGATCCGTTGTGCGTAACTGTGATAAGTTTCGAGAAGGACGTGTCGTTCCGGTCCGCCTATCTGGAGTGCGTCTGCTTTGGTTTCGAGGTTGTAATCCAACTTCTTTTGGAATTGGTCAAACTCAAGGAGGTCACCGACGCGAATACCGGCGTGTCGGTTCATCTTGTCGGAATAGGTGGGACCGATACCGCGGGAAGTGGTGCCGATTTTGGTAGCACTCCCCATCTGTTCCCACTGTTCGACAGCCTTGTGGTATGGCATAATGAGATGTGCGCGATCACTGATTTTCAGGTTATCGCTACTGACTTCAATGTCCTGTGCCTGTAGCCGATCAATCTCACCGAAAAGTGTCTCCAAATTAATGACAACCCCGTTGCCGATAACGTTGACAGTATCGGGTCGTAGGATGCCAGATGGAATCAAGTGGAGAATAAACGTCTTTTCACCGAGAACGATGGTATGCCCTGCGTTATCGCCGCCTTGATACCGTGCGACAATATCCGCATCTGCGGCGAAGACATCGGTCAGTTTTCCTTTACTTTCATCGCCCCACTGTGCGCCTAAGATGACAATGTTTGACATAGGAAACCTCTTGCTACTCACAAAAACTTATAAGCGCGGTGGCTGCCCGCGCTTGATTTAGAACCCATGCGCCCTTTTGGAGTCAGGGTGAATTGATGATTTAACGGTACGCTGTTGCTGGCGGAGAAAGAATGCGCGTGCGGCATTCCAGAAAGGGTTTCCAAAGAGGGTTGAAACCCTGCCAGCGAGAGATAGGGACTTGCGTTAAATTCCGTAAACGTGCTAAGGATGCGACAATTCTAACGTTTGGAGAACTGGAAGCGTGCGCGTGCGCCTTTCTGCCCGTACTTCTTCCTCTCGACCATTCTCGAATCGCGCGTCAAAAACCCAGCCTTTTTCAACGAAGCCTTCAAGGATTCGTCTGCTTTAACGAGCGCGCGTGCGAGTCCGTGTGAAATTGCCCCAGCCTGTCCAGTCTTCCCACCGCCTTTTACATTGACGTGGACAGCGTATTCGCCACCCTTCTCAACATGTTCAATGGGACGCTGTGCTACCTGCCAA
Organism: Candidatus Poribacteria bacterium; assembly: GCA_026713385.1. Taxonomy (GTDB): domain Bacteria; phylum Poribacteria; class WGA-4E; order WGA-4E; family WGA-3G; genus WGA-3G. The sequence goes on from JAPOOP010000195.1 coordinate 4,120, forward strand.
TGGTCTGCACGATCGAAGTAGTCTTGAATCGGTTTTTTGTTAACGGTAACCCCGGCTTCACCACCCGGAATAATTCGGACGCGTGCGACTGAGGTTTTGCGTCTACCTGTCCCCCAGAATTGTTCAATAGCCATACTATTCGTACTCTCCATAGTTGTAGGAGCCCTTCTGATGACTGCTCCTCAACTCAGCTTAAAGTGTTAAGACTTCCGGTTCCTGTGCTTGGTGCGGGTGTGTGGGTCCAGTGTAAACTCTGAGCCCCTTCATCAATTGGCGACCGAGGTGATTCTTCGGGAGCATCCCCTTAACGGCGTTTGTGATAATCGCCTCTGGTTTGCGAGCCATCTGTTCACCAAAAGTTCGGTATTTATCACCGCCGGGGTAGCCACTATGCCTAAAATAGGTTTTCTGTTCCCTCTTATTACCAGTGACGACGACTTTCTCCGCATTCACAACAGCAACGCGAAAACCTAAATCGGCGTGGGGCGTAAACCGTGGGTCATTTTTTCCGCGCAGTACATGTGCGATACGGGACGCCAAACGCCCGAGCACCGCCCCCTCCGCGTCCACCACATACCATCTAATATCTTTTTCCGTTTTCGGGAAATAGGTTTTCGTTTTCAGTACCATGATTTCTTGTCCCTTCAATCGAATTTAGCCTGTGTGTGGCTAAATTTGGCTTTGCTTTACGCTGCTTTTTGTAGTTTGTTGTTCGAGTGTACCTTTCTGTTAAAAAGGTATTTGCATGATTACGAACACAACCGCATAATATTATACTATAAAAGAGTGCGTTTGTCAAATTTTTTACAATTTTGCATCGGCACGTATGGTTATCAGTTGCGAATCAGAAGATTAAAAATTTTCTCGATTGTGTGTTTGAGGCGGGTTCGGAAAAACGCGTTATTCTACTTTGCACATCCCCTCTTTTTTATGCTATACTATATAGATATCTGGACAAACTAAAAATAAGATATAGGGACTTAAAAATAATGCGAATTATTCTTTATACAGGTAAAGGGGGTGTCGGCAAAACAACGATTGCAGCGGCTACGGGTATCAAACTCGCAGAACTCGGTTACAAAACTATCGTGATTTCGCTTGATGTAGCACATTCGCTCC
>JAPOOP010000550.1 GCA_026713385.1 Candidatus Poribacteria bacterium
CCCTGCGGTCTGGCATAACTGATCCCATCAATCTCGTCAAAACGTTGACAGATCACATCTCGGCGTTCCTCAAACGCCTTTCGCATCTCTTCGACTGCGTCTTGCGGTTCGTTAAGTGCGACAACGGCGGCTTTTTGTGCAATGGATGTCGGATTGGAAGTGCTGTGTGATTGGATGCGCGACATCGCCGATACAACGTCTTCGGGACCGGCGGTATATCCGATCCGCCACCCTGTCATTGAGTAGGCTTTGGACATCCCGTTGACAACAAAGGTAATCGCTTTCGTCTCCTCGTTGAAGGAAGCCGGACTCTGGTGCGTTGCGCCATCGTAGAGCAATGCCTCGTAAATTTCATCGGAGATGAGATAGACTTGATGCTTCACAGCGAGGTCGGCGATTGCCTTGAGTGTATCCACATTGTATGTCGTGCCGGTCGGGTTGCTCGGACTGTTAACGAGGATCGCCTTCGTTTTTGGCGTGATGGCTGCTTCGACCTGATCCGGTACCATGCAGAAGTTCTGCGCCGGAGTCGTCTCAATGACGCGCGGCACTGCACCCGCAAGTTTGACTTGCTCTGGGTAGCTTACCCAATACGGTGCGGCGAAGATGACCTCGTCGCCTGGATCACAGATGGCTTGGAAGATGTTGTAGATGGTGTGTTTGGCACCGCACGAGACGATAACCTCGGAGGGTTTGTAACTTAACCCATTGTCTCGCTTGAATTTCTCTGTGATCGCCTCACGGAGTTCAGGGGTGCCGGGGACAGGCGTGTATTTCGTGAACCCCGCATTGAGTGCGGCGATTGCGGCATCTTTGATATAATCGGGTGTATCAAAATCGGGTTCGCCTGCACCGAATTTGACGACATCCACGCCATCCGCGATCAACGCGTTAATTTTCGCGGTGATCGCCAAAGTGGACGATGGCGTTACGTTTCGACTCCGTTCTGATAATGAGATCATTCGTTCTCCTTTGATAATGGGTTTTGCGTTTAATTATAACAGCAATATGAATGACAATTGTCTCGGTATTGCTTCTCTAATTCTCATTTTCTGAGATTACCCATCAATTTTTTGGCTAATCTGATTAACCTCTTGCATAGCAGATTTGAGGAAGACCTTTATCTTATCAAATTCTTCTTTCAAACCCCGTTGAATTTGTTTGAGTTCATTATTCTCAGTTTCTAAGGTATCTATCTGATTGCGAGCAATTATCAGGGCACGATCCGTTAGTCCTTTAACCTCTTCTTTAAACTGATCGCATGTAATCAGTTCATACTGGTTCTGTCCCTGCTCCTTATAAAATTCCCACTTACTGGGATCTACCCGATTTGCAAATATGCCAAAGCGTGTGTTGGTTACGGATAGGTAACCTTTCAACTGTGCCCTTCCATTTCCTTCGTATCCAGCTCCCTTACACTCTGCAATAGCAGCAAAAGTTTCGGCTCCGTCCTCACCCTTAATCAGTACAACATCAGCTCTACCAGGTCTAGAAAAATTCTGAATTGTCCGTTCTTTTACTGGAGTAAATCCGTTGCCTCCGAGTGCATCCAAGTAAGCATAGACCGCCTGTGCAACTCTATCCTCGCGATCTGGACTTTCATGATAACAATTAGCGCACAACTCATATTCCGGATCTTGTAAGGATGGACACGATTGGTTACCACCTTGGGGACGACATGATTGGCATCCAGGGCACTGGCATTTTAGAGTGTTAGACTCTGTTGTCGGTCCTACTTCAGTGACGTTAACCTGATATAAGCTTCTCGGAGGATAAATGCTAATTTCACCTTGGACGCATACGTTATTTCCTACTTCTATGTCAGGGCCTATAGATCCAGGATTTACACATTTGATATGAAGTGCCGATGTACCACCGATGTCACAGAGTTCCCAATTAGAAGTATTTTGAAAAATCTCTAAAACTTCACCTTGTATCCGGATATTTTGCAGCACTGGTGTGTTTTCTACAAGGCGTGATATTTGATCCGTTATCTCTGTAACGCTAAACGTATTCGTGTTAACCCCATTAACTTGTATGTTGCTAACAGTGATCTGGTATTGACTAAAGGAAGAAAAAAGCGTAATTTTCCCATCTACGACTGCTACCTGTCCTTGTTCCAACGTAGGAGCCATTACGCCTTGTGGTACGAAACATCTAAGTTTCTTCGATTCATTTATGAGATAAAAAGCATTTGGAGGTCCATCTGTTAATATCTCTACCTCACCCCGTACCAATACATTTCTCTGTATAGTACCTGATAATATATTCGTTATATCACTCACATTGTAGATGGTTGGCATGTGCGTCTTCCCTATACACTACTTTACACAAAGAACCGCTCAAAAGATAAAAAAAGAATTTCAGAAGTGATTTTACTTTTCTTGTCCAAGAAAACAGGACAAACGAAATCCGAGGTCCGAAAGTGCCTTCACGTAACACATATACGCTTCCTCTTGGAACAGAAAAAACTGAATAAGTCTCGGCACGGAGCCATCATGTCGCTGTGTCTGTTCCACAAATTCTGTCACGGCTTTCAACGCAACAAGTGCTGCCTTTTCAAGCGGATACCTAAATGTTCCAGTACTAATAGCCGGAAAAGCAATGGATTGAACGCCGTTTTCCACAGCCAATTGAAGGCATTCCCGATGGCAACTCTCAAGCATCTTAGGCTCTCCAATTCCGCCCCCAATCCAAATTGGTCCGACAGTATGAATGATATGTTTTACAGAGAGATTACCTGCCGGGGTAATAACTGCTTCACCTGTTTGACAACCACCACGGCTTTCGCGAATCTCCTCACATGCCCGATTCACCTCTTCACCAGCGGCTTGGCGAATCACCGAATCCAGACCGCCTCCACCGCTGAGAACAAGATCCGTCGGGTTTACAATAGCATCGACTTCCGCGTCCATTATGTCGCCGTAAATAAGTTCAAGCCGAGTTTGCATAGGATTCAGTTCCCGTTTGATGCCAAGATGCGCTTGAATTCATCAAGGGTCGACACTTGAACTGCCTCACGCAACAACTCCCTGAGATACTGGATTTCTTCGATGCTCTCAAGTGTAGGTTTTAACGCATGCACCTCGC
>JAPOOP010000321.1 GCA_026713385.1 Candidatus Poribacteria bacterium
ACGGTCTTCAGCAGATCCTGTGGGTTCCCTGTATCGTAACGCTGACCCGCGACTTGGTAACCGTACATACCTTCCTGTTTTATCATTTCCGACATTGCATCCCGCAGTTGAATCTCTCCGTGCGTCACAATTCGGTGTCTGTAGTTGTAGTCGAGAATGTCAAAGAGAAGGGGGTTAAGGAGATCAATGCCGAAGTTGCAGAGATACTGCTGATCAGGGACTCCATCAACGCGAAGATGCCCCTGCGCAAATTCGACCGTCGGCTTTTCAGAGATCTGTGCTAATGTAAAGCCTCTCGGGGATTCAGTGGAAGGACTACCGTGAACGATGCCGTTGAGCGAGAGTTCACTCTCATGGCAGAGATCAAGACTCGTGACAGATTGCCCAACCTGTGTATAAACATCCGCCAATTGCTTAGCACAAGAGACACCTGACTCGGAAATATAGAGGTGATCCCCGAGCAGAATCATGACAGGTTCGCCAGCGGCGAAATCCTTTGCACAATAGATGGCGTGCCCAAATCCTTCCGGTTCCGCCTGAATCGCGAAATGCAACCGCTCGCCTATTTCTCCCAATCGATCCGTCTGCGCTGCTAATTCCGCTTTTTCGCGAATCGCATCCGCAACGTCACTGGAAAAATAGTCGGCAATCGGCTCAACTTGCTGAGGCTGGGCAACGAGACACACCTCTTCCACACCTGCCGTTAACGCTTCCTCAATAATCAACTGAATGATCGGCTTTGCGATACCATCCTGAGCGATAATTGGAAAAAGTGCTTTCGGCACGGCTTTCGTTGCGGGGAAAAGGCGTGTCCCGTATCCAGCAATAGGAATAACAGCCTTCTGAATGCGCGAAGACATCGGGATTACAAATCCCTCCTACTCTTAATTTCTCAATGCTTTGAGGTAACCCCAAGTGGCTGAGAGTTTACCAGCAGGTTCCACAGGCAATTGATCGCTCTGCGACTCAAAATTCTGTGCAACCTCGTCTTCGTCAAGAATCCGGTCATAAATACGGACGTTATCAATCATACCGATCAGGAATCTACCGTCGTGTTCGCTACCGATACGGCGTTCGTCCATCAGTTCAGGGGTTGTGCCGGCGTTCCCTTCATCAACCAATTCACCATCAACATAGAGTTTCAACTCATTGTCTTTGGTATTGCTGGTGTAAATGATGTGATACCACGTGTCGGCTTCAGCAGCTAAACGAATCTTGACACCGTCGTTCTTATGCACCTGGATCTCGTTGCCCTCAAATTTGAAGTGGACTTTGCCAGCCGCCCACTGCCATGTCGAAACAATGCCTTGAATGCCGCCGAACTGTCCTTCAAGTGCATAGCATTCAATACTCACATGTTCAAACTCACCCATCGCTGGAATTTCAATGTAACTATCCCCTTCAAATTCCAACGCTTCTCCCGTGCCATCAGCCGCACCTTCGACGGATTTAAGGGTGCCTTCGATCTTCGCATCTTTGCCACCGAAGATATCTTTGACAGTCTTGCCGTCAATATCCGCCTCATTGAGCGTATATATAGCAACGAGTCCATCGGTTACAAAATCTTGTGCATCAGCCGCTGTCACATAGCAGAACACTGTGAGGAGTGCAGCGAGTACACAGATTATTCTGATATTCCTTAGACGCATTTTTAATTGCTCCTTTTGGTTATAGAAATTAGGTTTCGTGAAAACATTTATACATTTTACCCCATAGATTTCCGGTCTGTCAAGTCAATTCTCCTGTGTATCCGGAGATCTTGGTACTGCCAACTTACGCTCAAGCGTGAGATTATCCTCGTAAACGGTTTTGATTAACTCTTCAATATCAGGTTCTTGGACAGATATATCTACAATCTTGAACCTTTGGAGAATTGTACCGATAAGATCCGCCGTACTGATCTCCTCTGGTGAAAATCGATACTGCACACGAGCACCTTCTTGATAAGTAACGTGAGTATTGGGAATACTGATGTCTGGGTAGACTTCGGCGTAATCAACACTTAAAAGCCGTTCTGTCGAAAGTAACCGCCGAAGTGTGGCAAGTTCTCCGTCAAAACAGAGACGGGCGTTGTCAATGAGAACGACGCGCTTGCATAATTTTTCGACATCGTCTAAATCGTGTGTTGTCAACACAACTGTGACCTGTCGTTCAGCGTTAATTTTTTGGATAAACTGTCGGATACGCGACTTAGCAACAACATCCAACCCGATCGTCGGTTCATCAAGAAACAGAACATCTGGATTGTGGAGTAGGGCAGCCGCGATGTCGGCACGCATCCGTTGACCGAGACTCAACTGACGAACTGGGGTCCGAAAAAAATCGCCAAGACTGAGCAATTCGTCAAACATCTCGACGTTGTAGCGATATTGCGTCTCTGGAATCCGATAGATACGTTGTAAGAGTTCAAACGACTCTTGAACGGGTAAATCGAACCACAGATGTGATCTTTGTCCAAACACGACCCCAATGTGTTTGGCGTTCTCCTTCCGCTGCCGATGGGGGACATACCCATTCACAGCCACACTGCCGGATGTCGGCACCAAAATGCCAGTCAACATTTTGATAGTCGTTGACTTTCCCGCACCATTTGGTCCTAAATATCCCACAATTTCGCCACGTTTTACCGCGAATGAAATTCTGTCCACCGCTTGGACAATGCGGTGTTTGCGAGAAAGGAGGTTCGCAAAACTCCCCAAAAATCCTTTGCGGTGATGATAAACCTTGAAGGTTTTGCTAAGGTTGTCAACCTCGATCATCTTTTAAACCTACCTTGCGGAGAAATAGCGGTCGTTGTGTCTTTGTAGTCCGTTTCTCAAATCCGTCCTCCACTTCGTTACGGACTACGGTTCCGACTTTAAGAAAGACCTAATAACCGAAAACCTATTCGTAAGCGTAGTAGAGAACGGGGAAACCGAAACCCAATAAATTAGTGCCCCGTGCTTTGGTAGTGTAAGACCCCCCATCTCCAAAATAGCATGGTGATACCGAGAAACAGAAAACCGGCACACGGTGCTAACAGGACCCCAACAGGTGAACCTCCTGATGATCCAATTTTTTCGAGCAGAAAGAGAGCTGGGAAATAGTTAACACACGCCAATGGAACAATAAAAGTAAAAAAATGTCGAAACCACCATCGATAAATGGAAAATGGGTAACTTCCCATGAAAACG
>JAPOOP010000194.1 GCA_026713385.1 Candidatus Poribacteria bacterium
CGCTGACCTGAAGCCGACACCGCCTCCTATTGGGAAACCGCTACTCCCGTGGACGGCTTTTGGGGCGACTGCCGTCTTGGTTATACTGCTGCTGGGTGTGAGCAATCAATACATGACCCGTTTTCAGAAGCCTTACAGTTTTGAGGCACAATCTGAGTCCACGATTGAAATCGTTGACGCGCCTGTTGTGCTCAATGTCGATTCAAAACCCACTGTGCGGAATCAAGTTGGTCGTGCCGTTACGCCGAGCGAAAACAGGGGAATCAGTCAACAAATGACCGAAACGGTTTTGGCATCCAATACGCAGGAGAATTCCGCGAAGTTCAATAATTCGCAATGGACACGAACCAACGGACCTCATGGTGGTAATGTGTTCGATATCTTTGTTGCATCTACAAGCACACTCTACGCGGCGGCACCGACAGGTATCTATAGATTGGCAGCGGACGCAACTGCATGGACGCGCATCAACACAAATATACCAATGGGGCAGTTCCGGATGCCGATGGCTGAGTTTGGGGACACCCTCTATATTGTTTCCACCGATAAAATATTCGCTTCAACGAATAATGGTGAAACGTGGAAGGTCTTTTGCTCCCGACCAGAGGGACATGCCGTTGGGCTTATCATAACAAATGAGGTACCCGGGCATACTTCACATCCACGTCCCGTAATGTATCTCGCCCTTCAATCTAAAGGCATTTTCCGATCCATAGATGCTGGTGCCCAGTGGAATCCCTTGGAGTATGGACTCACAGCCGAAAATGTTTATGCAGCAACTGCGGTTAAAAATACGATATTTGCTGGCACAAACAAGGGACTTTACCGCCTCAATTCAGATGTGTGGGAGCGATTACCCGTCCATCCATCCGAGCAAGCCATCCTGTCTCTAACCGTTTTTGAAAATAATCTCTATGTTGTAACGGGACCTGAGCCAGCAAGATGGAAGTTTTCCCAATCAATCGAAAATATTGCAGTACAGATACACATCACGGACAGTCCAAGTTTAGAGAGAGTTTTTCACTCAATTGACTTAGGGGCATCGTGGACTGAAATAACGCACGGAAATGGATCCCCCTTTCGGAGTGCAGCACTTGGTGCGGTAGTTCTGACGAACACTGGCGAAACGTTTTTACCACAAGGGGTTGTAACAGCAGACAAGAATACTTTTTACAAGGGTGGTTCATTTGGTATTCATCGCACAACTGATGGCGGCAAATCATGGCATCCATTTACGAACGGAATAATGGAAACGAAAACACAGGATCTCGTCGCAATCAACAATAGACTTTATGCACGGACCGATAGGGGACTCGTTCAGTCAGTTGACGGGGGTGAGGTGTGGGAAACCGTTGGAATTGATTCGGATAAGCACGCGCTTGAAGGGATAGGAGAAGAGGTTTCTCCGCTGCTTTTTTCTCTCGCTTCACAGTTAGCAATTGCTGGAGACGTTCTTTATGGAATTGCACCCGGAACAGACAACCTACGCCTTTTTCAATTATCTGTAGGTGACAACACATTTGTTCCGGTTCAAGGGGGACCCACTTTTGAACGGGAATTCTCGTCTATTGAGTTAGAGGCATGGACAGAAGAATTCAAACAGGAACTTTTGTCAGATAATAATGAAGAAAATGAGGACTTTCCAGCAGCAGTAGCGTCCTTGGTTAAAGACTATAGCGGCGTTGGTGGGTTCGCAGTCAGTGGACAGATGTTCTACGCCGAATGGAAGCACCGACTCTTCAGGTGGAAGCCCGGCGACTCGGAATGGACAGACACGGGATTCGTAGACACCGATAGCACGCCTGATTATGGAATTGGTAAAAGTTTTGAATTAGCCGCCACGGAGGAAACCGTCTACGTAGGGAAACAGGACGGTAAGTTGTTCCAATCACTCGATGAGCGGAACAGTTGGAAAGACGTCACGCCGATCCTTCCGCTTCGCTTTACCCGTTTCAAGGAAATCATTTTTGCGGGGTCAACAGTTTACGTCGCAACGGACGAAGGTGTCTTGGCTTCACAGAACGGTGAACACTGGCGCGTAC
>JAPOOP010000361.1 GCA_026713385.1 Candidatus Poribacteria bacterium
TCCTCAATAGAGCGGTTATGTCCGTGCGCTTGGCAGTAAACACTCTCATATTCACCGAACCACTTATGCACAAGTCCAATGTGATGTACTTGCATCGCTGGAATCAGATGGCGTTCGGGGAACTCGGTGTAGAACCCGTTACAGGTTATCGAGACGTGGTAGATTTCGCCGAGGTGTTCAGCGTTGATGTAGGGTTCAATAGCGAGGAAACCCGGAACAAAGCAGGAATTCTGGTTCACCATGAGCTGGACATTGTGTCGCTCACAGATCTCCACCATTTCAACGGCTTGTTGCATCGACATTGAGAACGGTTTTTGGCAGAGAACATGTTTGCCAGCCTCAGCAGCGGCTTTGACGATAGGGGAACGGATCCATGGTTGTACTGCCATGTCAACCACGTCAACATCGGCATCGGCAATCAGGTCAGCGATACGAGTGTATCGTTTATCGATGTGAAACTGTTCTCCAACCTCATTAAGGCGTTCTACATCTTTGTCACAGATTGCAGTAACGGGTAAGTTTTGGCGTTGATAACCGAGCAGGTGCTGCTGTCCAATACCCAACCCGATCAAACCGATGCCGAATTCTTGCTTGTTGGTCTTCATTGCGTCGATTGTCCTCCAACGCACAACTGCGAGAGCATTAGATGCCTAACCCTTCGTCAATTTCACGCTGGTATGTATTAATTGACTCATCCAGCATCTGGTTCATTTGAACGATCTGCCCCGTTGCCCCGGACTCAAGAAGCGCGTAGGAGAGAGCAACAGATCGGGTACCGTGATACGCATCCACTTCAACCTCACTGTTTCCAGCGATAGCTTCAGCGAAATCCCCATATTCAATAGCGATAATCTTCGCGTCAGTTTGTGTAAATGGCAATTCATACTTCCACAACCGGTCCCCGCCGAAAAGGTCTGTTGTAACGGCATCTAAGCGAAAGTCTGGAACGGGATCCAAGAGTCGTTCGTCGTTAATCGTATCCTGTCCGTCAATATTGAGGGTGATAAGTCCACCGCTCCGATCGCCGGGGAGTGTCATAGAACCTTGGGATCCGTGAATTTTGCGAAGCCAACCGCCTTGTCCCCATGCCGCGTGGTCCTCAATATATTGCCCGACAACGCCGTTTTTGAAAGTCAAGGTTGCATAAGCGGCATCCTCTGCTGTTGCCTCAAATTCAGCAGGCATCTTGCGTTGCCATTTCGTATACACTCCAGAAGGATTAGAGCCGGATTCACCCGTCACTGCGGCAGAATTATACCGGATAGGTTCATGGAGTCGGGTCTGCGCATAGACTGTGTCAACATCACCCAAGAAATACTCCATCATGTCAGCGAAGTGAACGCCGACGTCAAGTAGGACACCACTCTGGTCTTTCTGGTGTCGCCAGACGGAGATAGTCATACGGTTTGTGCCACCGATTGCGTGATGGATGAGAAAACGGGGTGTGCCGATGACTTCCGCATTCAGCAGTGCTTTTGCGAGTCGGTTGATCGGATCGCGCCGATAGTTTTCTGCGACGCTGAGAATTGCATCGGACGCATCGGCGGCACGACGGATGAGGTTACACGCTCGAACGGTTAACCCCATCGGTTTTTCGACCATAGTGTGCCAGCCGCGTTCAAGGGTTTCAACGGCGACGGTGTGGTGATACGGTGGCGTAGTCGTTACATCTACAGCATCCACGCCAACTTCAGCAAGTTCTTCCAGACTTCCAACAGCAGCAGGTTTCTGACCAAAACGTTCTTCTGCTTGTGCAGCGAGCGATTCGGCATTAGCGAGGACAGGATCACAAGCACCGACAAGATCAAACCGTGTCCATCCTACCCGATGAAGTTCTGCTAACCCGTACATGTGTCGGTGTCCCATACCACCGCATCCAACGATTGCCAATCTAATTTTATCCATGTTATCTCCCAGCAGCTGGCGCGCTTCGTGCCTTCTTTAATGATTAAGGACTCTTTCCAATCGCTTAAGATCAATTTCCATTTGTGCCGCATTATCACGGTAATATTGGGAACGGTTAATCACCTTCTTCGCATATATTTTACCTCTGCTAATAAGGGGACCGCGTATTTTCACCTTAGCGGGACCGACGTTATATGCTCCGAGTGCCAAAGTCAAATTGTTCAGATGTCTTTCATAAAGCATCTTGAAATATGTCAAACCACCATGCAAGTTTTTGTGCGGGTCAAATCGTTCATCTATGTTCGGGTCAAGTTTCGGCTTCCTTCTATTCTTGTACTGCGGCACCTTGAGCCCAAGATCTCGTCCAGAATCAGGCATGATCTGCATTAAGCCTGCCGCTCCGTTTTTCGACACGGCGAGTGGGTTAAAGTTGGATTCAGTATGAATAATAGCAAGCATGAGTGCGACATCAATGTCATATTCCCGCGCGATTTGGGCAGCCTTGTATTCTGAAGTTTTTTGTTTTCGTTGTAGCGTCTGAGTGCTCGATCTCGTTTCTGTTGATTGCGTTGTGAGAATGTCGCTGGCTTGTGGTTTCCGTGAAATAGGTTCTGTTTCGCCAAAAGACATGCCTACTGAAGCGAGATGTCTATGCTTGAAATCATCGTGGTTCAAATATGTATAATGGAAATGTTTTCCTAATTGGTTAAGTGAAAACCCTATACTCCAAGATTGGGAAGGAGTTCCGGTGCCAAAGGTAAACATTGATCCAACGCGGGCGGCGATCATTCTGTTTCCGATTTCTATGCTTGTACCAAAACAGGGATGGATAATATCGAGTCGGTTATGCCATCGGATAATTGGGTGAGGCGTTAGGACTGCGCCGAGGGCAAGTTGCTGATCGAAGGTTTGTAACACCTGTCCATCTTTGTGTCGGATGGTTACACCCGCAATATCGCGTAACCGCATCCCTACAGCAAAGTGAGGGTTAAGTTCTGTAAGCACACCAAGATCATAATTTTGTGCCCAGAGACTACCGTAATAAGCTGCCCGACTATACCCTGTGCTGGCACCGAGTTGAAAAGTTCCGAATCTCCTTGCGTAAGAGAAAAGGACTTGGTTATTGCCGAGTTTGAAACTGCCAATCGGGTTCGCGGTATGTTCTACGAGAAATCGATCACTGTGATTTAAATCAAGGAAATTTACACCAAATGTACCGATGTATTTGATAGGATAAGCGATGGAGACAGCACCTTGGGAGAGGTCGTAAATCAGGTTTCCACGCTGCAATGTGGCAAGTCCGGCAGGATTCCAGAGGGGACTTGTTGCGTCATCTGCGCTGCTAATAAATGCGCCGCTCAACCCAAGTCCACGCGTGCCGACTTCAGGTCTCAGGTTAAGCGGGTCTGATGATGTGTTTTTTTCACCGAAAAAATACGCTAATAAGAGAAAAACAATCGCTACGAGTAGCAAACCCCGTTTATGGTATAATGATGTGATTCGTTGGATTTTCACTTCTGTCTTTGTACCTAATTTCAAAATGTAAATGGGGTCCTGTTGAAATACCAGTGTTCCCGGAAAGCCCAATTACCTTTCCCTTTGAGACAGTTTGCCCAACTCTCACTCTAATACGTGACAAATGTCCATACCAGGTCGTAAAATCACCCTCGTGTTCGATGCCTACGAGTTTACCGTAACCGCCTCTCCGTCCAGCAAAAATGATCCGACCTGCTCGTGAAGCGTAAACGCGGGTACCAGTGGAGGCACGGAAATCTATACCTTCATGGCGTTGATAGCGGCGAGTCACAGGGTGAGGCCGATAACCATACTTTGAGGTTACAACTAAAGGGACCCGAAGCGGGTTTCCAAAATTGAGACTGTTATCTCGTTGAATGCGAATTCTTGCGCCAATCTGGAGGTTACGAGGCGAAGAGATACTATTAATTCGCTGAAGGTCTTGCCAGTCAACGTTATGGCGACTCGCAATACCAGACAATGTATCCCCAGCTTTAACCCGATACCAAACCCCCTCAACGGGGGCTCCAGGAATTAAGAGCTTTTCTCCGATCTGTAACCGTTTCGTTGGCTGAATACTGTTAGCCTGGATAATCGATTTGAGAGGTACTTTGTATTTCCGAGAAAGTCCCCACAACGTATCGCCTTTTTGGACCAGATGTTGGTGTCCACGAGCGTTTAGTTCCCCCCCAAAGATTGCCAGTACAGATATAACAACAATAAAAATACGAATCAATTTTCTCTTCATTTGATACCCTAAGACGATGCAAAGCGAAAACAAACTCTATCGGCATGCCAAACGAACTGAATACTATTATCGTTTGTTGGGACAGGTTTTGCTTCTACAAGCTAATTTCTAACGGTTAGTAAAACCGTTTTCGTTTCCGAAAAAATTTGGGTATCAGTATCAATTCCAGAGGCACCGACTGAAACTACCTCACTAATCACAGTCACGATCAGTTGGACGACTTCAACTTGGACGTTCTCTCCATTTAATGTTTGCGGAGCAGTCCAAGTAATTGGATTTTCGCTGGAGGCGGAAAGTTTCCCATGCTTTGTAATATTCAGCCAGTTTAATGTGACACTGGTACCTCTAACCCCTTTGACGGAAGCAGCCAGTTCTACCTCTTCACCGGGTTCCACCGTTTTCTTCGTAACGGTGATTTTTACGTCAAGATCGGCAAGCTGCTCTGTCGTCTCCTCAGCGTTTAGGTCTTGTGCAAGTTCAACGACATCGTCGGTACCTTCGCTACCGTCAGCGGTTGCATCCCCTTCTGATACAGGGTTGTTTAGGTTGCTTCCACCACAACTCGCGAAACTTAGTACGAAACCTACAAGGAGAATGTAAAAAGATATTGCAAGGAATCGAGATTCTCTCATGACACCAACCTCTCTTCATGTTTAGATCCGCCAAACGCTTATACGTTTTGGGACTAACACGACTACTATTTTGTTTGAAAAAACGAATAGCGAAGAGAGTTGGTTACAGAAAATCGAACAGATTCAAAAATAGAATCTGTGGCTGAAATACCCATTCCAACCACAGATTATGTTTATTTCTTTGTGTTTTCTATTTCCTGACGCAGGAATGCGAGAATATCAGCGATGTCCTGGTCACTCAGGATGTCAGGTGCATAGAACGGCATAAGAGACCCGCCACCGCGGATTTTGGTAGCCCAACGCACCATTGTTTTATCAATATCGCGAGGTGCTCTGGAACGGACGAGTTGCGGACCGATGCCAGCTTTAGAAGGTCCCGGGTGACAGACAATGCAGGCGCGTCCGAAAAGTTGCCATCCGTTGCTTGCATCACCACTCATAGCACCGATTTTCTCACCCGCAGCTTTTTTCCCATCGTCATCCAGCATTGCGATTTCAAATTCGGGTCCTTTGTTGTCCCCTGAGATGGCTTCAAAGTAAGCCATGAGTGCTTCGGCATGCTCTGCTGGAATTGCCGTGGGATTAACTTTATCGCCTGGGATCCGATGTAAGAAATGCTCATAACAGAAGCCACCGCCGCCAGCGGCACGTGCGAAATCCTCGCCTTTAATCATCCCGCCTTTTGCTTCTCCACGGTGCGGGACACCGACAACACTGTGCCCTGCTCGAATCAGACCATCTGGATTTGCGGTGTCATCGAAATCTGCATGGCAGTTTGCGCAGGAAAGCCCAGTTGCGAAGCCGGATCTATTCCCTGGTTTAATCGTTCCCTTAAAAGTTGGGTCGTGGAAAAGTTCGCGCCCCAGTTGCGCTTTGTCTGACATTTGGGCTTGTGTCAGAAGGATAAACCCTACAATCAAAACGCCACAGAGGCCAAATGAAACAAATTTACGCATTATGAATCTCCTTTCAAGATAATAACTTCAAATATCCTACTAAATGTTTAATTTATTGTCAAGAAAAAATGAAAAAACGCATTTTGCACTGAATTTTGCGCTTATACAGCCCTGATTCTGGGCTGAAAGCACTTAAATTGATTCCAAAACAGCAACGTATGGTAAATTTCGATACTGCTGTGCGTAATCAAGTCCGTACCCAACGACGAAAGTATCTGGAATCTCAAAACCGATATAATCAACAGCAACAGACACTTGACGTTGAGAAGGTTTATCAAGAAGTGTACAGACTTTAACGGTTTTCGGGTTCAACGTCTGAAGGTGTTCACAGAGAAAATTTAAAGTATGTCCGGTATCAACAATGTCTTCCACAATGAGGACATGTTGTTGTTTGAGATAATCACTGCCGCCACGGATAAGCTCTACTGTCGAAGGTTGCGTACTATCGTGGTAACTCACGAGTTGCACAAACTCAAAACGAAGTGTGACTTCTCTCGTTTGGCTTTCATGCTGCGCCTTAAAGATAGCACGGGCAAGATCCGCGAAAAAGAGGACGCTGCCCCTAAGGACACCAAGTAGAACCAACTCTCGGTTCTCATAGTCAGTGAATATTTGCGTGCCGAGTTCACGAATGCGATTCCGAAGACAGGATTCAGAAATAAGAACGGATTCAGGAAAAGGTTTTGTCACTGACATAACGTAGGTAAAGATATTGCCGCGTGCCGGGATGAATCTTGAACGGATCACTGGTGGTATAACCAACGATCCAGAGGATCTCATCACCACGCACAAGCATCGGAATGCGATCGCGCTCGTAGCGAGGCACCTTGGCATCTATCAAAAAATCCTTAATCTTTTTCGTTCCCCGCATACCGTAAGGCTGAAACCGGTCGCCTTGCCGTCGATTGCGCACTGTAAGCGAAAATGCTTCTGAAGGGGGATATGCGGACGCTCTACTTACCTCTTCATAATCAAAAATTGCTTCAAATCTTCCATCCGGTAACGGAAGCGTCTCGCCAGACGGAATATCGCCCAATTCAGCGGTTATTTCCGTATTTAAAGCAGTGATATACGTTTTACCGGGAACAGCCAACGGATAAGCAAAACTCTCGGTCTGAACCGGAAGCGGTGATCTGGGACTTGTGTTCGCCTCAAAGATGAGACACTGATATACACGCCGGAATCGCATACCATTCGGCAGTGCTAATATAGCGTTGGGAGCATTTCCCTCAACAAGGCTCAGCATCGCTTCACAATGCTCAAAATAGAGATCACCCGTATCCCTTGACATTTCAAAGAAACTCAGCCGTAGCACTCGTCTCTGCACTGCGATGTGAAACTGTCGGAACTTCGATCTGTCCAACATGACATTTTCCGATGCTGCGAGTACCTTAACGCTATCCGGATCTCGGATCCGACAGGTCTCAAACGCCTCTTGCGCAACTGTGTCGAGGTATTCCGATTCAGCACCTAATACATCAGCAGTCCGGCTTAATCCGACTTTGATATTCGGATTATAGTCGCTTTCAAGCCTTGGTATCAACTCATGGCGGATACGATTGCGGAG
This sequence comes from Candidatus Poribacteria bacterium, assembly GCA_026713385.1. Lineage (GTDB taxonomy): Bacteria > Poribacteria > WGA-4E > WGA-4E > WGA-3G > WGA-3G. The sequence goes on from JAPOOP010000361.1 coordinate 7,324, forward strand.
ATAGCGGGTATCCGTGTTGGTTGAATCCTGTCGTGGCACTAACCCTTTGGACGCAAGAAACGTATCAATCTGTTGTCGCCTAAATTCCGAGAGCGGCCGAATAAACTTGAAATTCCTGATGGGTGTAATCCCTTTCAGCCCAGTGGACCCACTCCCTCGCAAGAGGTTCATCAAAACCGTCTCGGCGGTGTCATCCCGGTGGTGTCCTAAGGCTACCTTGGTAGCTCCAATTTGCGCGCAGATCTCCTCGAAAAATTGATACCGCGCTCTCCGAGCCGCTGCCTCTACAGAGAGTTTCCATTGCTTGACCAGACGGGGTACATCGGTACATTGAATGGTGCAAGACAACCCCAAATACGCTGCGTGCTGCTGGACAAAGTCCGCATCCACATCAGCGTCTGGACGGAGACAGTGATTTAAGTGAGCGACATGAAGTTGGCAGTTGAGTTGCGAACGTAAGGCGTGCAAACCGTATAGGAGTGCGAGAGAATCCGCACCACCTGAGACTGCAACAAGCACTGTTTCGCCATTCTTGATCATTGCGTGCCGCAAAATAAAGCGGTGCATCTGTCGCACAAAGTCGGCTGTCATGGGGTATGCCTATTTTTGACAGTGAGTTTCGCCGTTTGAATGTTAACTGGGTTGCAAACTACGCCAAAAAGGGCAATGCCGGTGCGGAGAGTCGAACTCCGGACAGCACGATTATGAGTCGTGTGCTCTAAACCACTGAGCTACACCGGCAATTTCCTGGATCCATGTGTGAATTCTACTCCAGTATCTCTATTAAGTATAGCATATATTAGAAAAAAAGTCAAATGTTTTTCTTCCTGAACCCTCAAAGCGGGTAGCACAATTCTTCCCGTTATCTATCCGTTCTGAGTGCATCAATCGGTGAAAGCCGAGCCGCGCGCAGCGCGGAGCCTATTTTGCAAAATATGTGTAACACCTGCGGCAATTGCATCACGGAATTTCATCAGAATAGATCGTCCGTTTATCGGTTAGACTGGTAAATATGATCGGTAAGGACCACTCTCGGAATGATACGAGGTATGGGATCCCACCAACTTTGCGTATCTGTGCTGCTTTTTCTTTCCACTCATCTGGATTGCTAAGTGGATGTGCTGTTTTCGACATAAGGAACATAAGTCGCAAATGATCATCCGTATTCCGGAGTTTGTCGGCATCAAGTTCGACAAGAAGAACGGCATTTTGAGGCAACTGCGTCTCAGCATAACTCGCAGTCTCTGCCAATGTTCGTGTATTTCTATTACGCGACGTAACCTGCCACGCGCCAATTATTATGTGAACCCCGAGGGCAAGCAAACTTACGATTGTGATAATTATACCAATTCGGAAAGCAATCTTTTTGCGTTTTTGCATCCACGACAAGCATCTATGGACTCCCTCACCAAAGAGCAGCAAAAAAGCTGGCATGCCGATGAGCGTTGCTGAGGGAGTTTTCGTTGCCGCCAAAAGGTGCGGAATGAGTACGCCGAACCCCCAGGCATACGTGAGCGTCAATCCAATGTTCTTCTCCGAAAACAACTTCCATATTAGGACAAGCACTGCTATGCTCATCGGCAGATAAAAAATACCATACAATACGGGTCCGTAAACCAAGATAACCTTGTGCCAGGGTGCCCCCCATTTCTCAATGTCTGTTGTCAAATGAAACCATATATACAAATGTTCATGTTGGAATTCAACAGGGAACTGAATCGCTGTCCAAAGTGTCCACGGTAGTATCGTTAGCAAAAAAACACTTGTCAGCCCCAGTATGTGCCGCCCGCGAATGCGGGTATCTGCGCGTTTTGCCATTCCAAGGGTAGGTGCCACCCATGTCGTTACAACTAAACCTGTCACAATCAAGGCGAGATAAGATTTGCTGAGAAAGGCACATCCTTGACCAAATCCTGAAAGACCGACATCCCACCATTTTCCTGTCCGCAATGCCCGCACGAGAAAATAGATGGCAAATTCTGTCCAAAATAGAAGCGAGACATCAACGGCATCACTGAATTGATACCCGTGTATTAACCGCATCAAAAACGGGGAGAACGCCTGAATCGTCGCAGCGATAAAACCTGCCTGTTGACTCAACAGTTCCTTGCCGATGAGATATGTTAACCCCACAGCAAGCGTGCTTAAAATCACAGATGGAAACCGTAATGCCCATGTGCTAATCCCGAACAACCAATAAGAGCCAGCAATCTGCCACAACCCGAGAATCGGTTTATGCAACCAGATGTGATTCGCCCCCCAATCAAAAGCGAAGGTTGTCAGGTAAGGGGTATCGATTAGCGTCGGCGTGAGCGGATGTTTGAGCAGGTTCTTCGCAACGAGTGCATGACAGCATTCATCTGCTGAGCCAAGAGACGCATGCCCCAGATGACGTAACTTTAGAAACACGGATGACGAAATTACCGCTAACACCGGCAAATAAAAATGTGCCTGTTTCTTTCTGCACCAATAGGCAGCAATTCGGTTATGAGTTACATTGGACATATTAAAGGTAAGGAGTCATGTCCCAAAGATAGATGACACCGTCAAACCCACCACTTGCAAGCAGACGACCATCTGGTGAAAATGCGAGAGATTCTACATCACTTTTATGTCCTGAAAATTCAACGACAAGTTCCCCCATTTTCACATCCCAAATCTGAATCTTGTGTTCTGGCCATGTTCCTCCAATGGCAAGTCGCGCGCCATCTGGTGAAAACGCGAGACATTCAATTTTTACTGTATCAAGGGTAGCAACAGATTGCCATGTCTTTGTGCACCACAGGATAATGGTTTTACGCGTGCTTGTAGCAAGTCGTGTTCCCTCTGGTGAAAACATGACTCGATTGATTACATCAGGGTGTTTAAGTGTGACAATGTTTCTACCAGTAGGGATCTCCCAGATCTTGGCAGTTGTATCAGTAGGGTTGTTCCCGGAGAAAAAATACCGAACTGTACCATCTGCTCCTGATTGGAACGTGTAGAGCTCTTCGGGGCGAAGGGTACTTCCATCCTCATCTTCTTCGTATTTCCAATTCCGCGCACCGCCACTTACAAGGAGGCTCCCGTCTTGGGAAAACGCGAGATCGCTAATTTCTCCAATATGTCCTTCAAGGGTGCAAAAGGGTTTCTGGGTCTCTATGTTCCAAAGTGTGACGCTTTTATCCCAGCCTCCAGTCGCCAAAAGGCGGCCATTCGGTGATGCTGCAGCGGAAAGAATAGGCATATCTGAGGTGAAACTTTTGAGGGTTTTTTCATTCCACAGTGTTACTGTGTGGTGTTCAGTGTTAAAAAAACTAACCACAAAATAACGGCCCTCGGGTGAGCAAACTAAGGTTCGTCCTCGGAATATGGAGACCCATTCACCATGCTCGGTAACCCTTTCAAACGTAGAGGTTTTTTCCCCCGTTGCTATTTCCCACAACGTCAAGGTGTCTGCCTTATTAAGGCCCGCTAGATGTTTCCCATGATGTGAAAAGGCGACAAGCCACCCATGGTCGTGTCGTGAATGATTCGCAAGGGCTTTACTTATGTTTTTGTCCTTCCACTTTTCCCCATGAGCAGCCCAATTCTCAGAAAATGTCTCCTTTATTGATCTTGTAACTCTTGTGCCATCGTCAACACGCAATATGTTGACAACTCCATCTGATGATAAAGTTTCCAAGTATCTACCATTTGCGGAAAAGCGAATAGAACTAACCTGTTTTTCATGAGTAACACACCAAATATTCTCCTTAGTCCCAATATCCCACAACGTTATTCTACCATCCCAGTCTCCTAAAGCAAGTCGGCTACAGTCCGGTGAAAAAACTACAGTGCTGAGGATTCCTGTGCTTTCAACGCCGATCAAGGAGACAAATTCACCCGTATGGGCATTGTATGTCCACGCGCCAATACGCGATGCTACAGCAATGAGGTGTCTATCTGGAGATACTGCAACATCGGAAACACCCCCTTTTCCAAATCGGACAACTGCATTGGAAGGTAAACAAATAGTGTTTTCTGTAGGATAGTTGGGTGTGCAACCTTTAAGAGGTTGATTATAAATTTTCATCGTGGGGCCTTTAGTTGAATTATCGCAGAGGTCCCAAGTTGATCAATATTAGCAACTTGGGACGCTTTTGAAGAACTTTTATGCTTCAAACTTATTGCCTCTATGTGGAGCAATAACTGAAAATATAAAAGTTAGGTGTTAACCGATTCTCACGGATTTTGGGTGCATGTGCCATTGTGGGTGCCGCAGGCAAAGGTGCCTTTGGAGCATATGCTAGAGCAACTGCAGGTTCCGCAGGTACTACTGCAAGATTTGGATGAACCACCACAACTACATGAACCTCCGGGGCAATTGGAATGTCCACAACTACATGCAGAGGAGGTGGTTAGGGTGGTGTCATTACTTCCGCAGCAACTTTCCATCTCACTAGAAATTCCATCTGGGTCAGTCCCTGATGCGACACTGCCACAGCAATCTGATGCCTCAGTTGGTGTAGGAACAAACATATTTACAGCAAACGTCCCTGCGAAGACCACTCCGCCAGCAAGAAGTGAGACGATTAGCACGCGTCTCACAATACTTTTCGTGTTGAAAAAGGCTTTCATTTTTTCTTCTCCTCATATAGAAAATTGAAGGTTTTGACTAAAATAATGAGGCACAGATGGTAGCAAACTTTCTGACCCGTGCTCCATCAGAACCAATTAACCAATTAGAAAAATCAGATTGCCTGTGTAAAGTTTTCGTCCGTGACTTCTACGTAAGAAGTCATTGGTTATTTATAAGCAAGTTCCGTGCCAATTCCCAGAATCCAACACAGTTGGCGCAACAAAACCCGTAGCCCACTCAGGATATTTCCACAAGTGATGCCTCCAAACGCTGGCATCCGCTTGGTTTACAGATGTCATGAGATGTGTTTATTTTTTATCTAAAACTTTTCTTCGCTGAAAAAATGGAAACCCTTTACGATCTCCCACTAATTGCTCGTAGGCGAAAATTGCTTAAGGAGGCGCGAAAATTGCTTAAGAGGACATCTGTACTCCTCGTCCCTATTTTTAAATGCCAAAAAAGGCAAATTCTGGTAACATTTCCCTAAAAATGCAGATTTTTTCATTTTTTTTACATTTATGCCCGAATTGCAATAAAAAAAGGGTCTTTAATATACAGTCCGCGGAATAGAAATTTTATAGTAAAGTCAAAAAAATAAGTTGACATATTGTTAATTTTATGTAAGACTCTAAGTCTTATGAGTTATTCATCAGATTTACGCAAACGCGTGCTTGATTTCCTTAGCAGTGGCGGTAGTAAAGCGGAAGCTTCACGCACCTATAACGTCTCTCGAACCTGTATCTATAACTGGTTAGGTGCCGAAGATCCGTTGCGTCGTCAAAAGCCGGGTCCCCGGGATCCGCATCGGATCGACTACGAGGCACTCAAGCAACATGTCGCTGATTTCCCCGACCAGACACAGATTGAACGTGCTGCTCACTTCAAGGTCTCGAAGAACTGTATCTTATATGCGCTAAGAAAACTCAACATCACGCGAAA
>JAPOOP010000192.1 GCA_026713385.1 Candidatus Poribacteria bacterium
CTGATCGCTAAAACAAAGTTGGCGGATTTGCCTGCTAATAGTAGAAAATCGATAATATTTCACCTCGAAACCCTCGGAAAACGTCTGACGAAAAACAGCGTTGAGGTGTATATTCAGGAAGTCAAAAACCTTCCTTTTCGTCCGAGACAAGAACTTCCAACGATGCGCTTTGGAATCGCGTCTGCTGGGACAAGAGAGGGAGATCAATGGGTTTTGGAGGCGGATGGTTCATTGGTATTTCCAGAAGGTGCAAAACGAGGTATCGTTCATATCACTGATACCTATGGAAATGAGTATACGGTTGACCTTGATACCCCTACAGACACCAGTATGACAGAAAACACAACCGAATTGTACGCAGAAATCGATTGGGTCTTCGAGCGACTTACCAATGCAGAACTCCGAAGGCTTTCAACGTTGGACAAGGCTGAACACTCCGCAACGATCCAAAAGTTGTTCCAATCAGAATAGGCACTTACGGTTTGTGATTAAGCGTTTGTCTATCCTCATTTAAAGACCACGACTAACTTCCGGTGTGCTGTGCCTTGTGAACCTATCCTGGCGCGAATTAGAAGCAAATAACGTCCGTTGCGGACAAGCACGCCATCATCTGTCAATCCATCCCACTGTGCAATGTGAGGACCGACGTAGAGTGAGGTGTCCTCAAGGAGTCGCCGAACCCGCCTGCCCCGTAGATCGAAGATATCCATTGTTACAAACGCTTGCGTTGCCTCCGGTGCCTTGAGTTGATACGCTATTGTTAGCCGATTCCTATCCGGTGCGAAAAATACACGCGGCGAAAGTTTGACGTTCTGAATCTGAAACCGATCAGTTCGCTCCAAATCTACAGGCGTATGCACCATCAATGTATAAATCCCGAAGTGGTTAATAGAAGCGGTTACACCCCCTTGAACAGAGTTCACACGGCTTTGCAAAGGGACCCACTGTTTCCCAAACGCCTCCCAAAAATAGAGTTGTGGCTTTGCATCTGGAAACACATCACTTCCAAAGAGAAATGTCAGCTGCGTCAAGCGTTTCAAGACAAGCCGCGTTGGTGAAATCTGAACAACACGGATGAACTGCCGGGCTGTTGGCGGTAATCCGGGTGATGCCACGATTTCTATCCCAATTTGTTTTTCGATCGTGAGCGCATTTTCGGGCAGTGTGATTTCCACACCCGCTGGACTTTTGAGCGTTCCACCACGGTTTCCCATGGTGCCTGTTGCTGGAACGACGCTTAACCTTACGCGCTGTTCCATCCGGTTCACACGGCAAATAAGGTCTCCCTCGCCTACAAAAGCAGGCATCAGCGTTGGTTGATTACCTGTTGTAATTCTACCTAAATTCCCAGCGAGAAACCACTGTGCCCTAAGCACTTCCTCATCCACGGAGACTGCTTGAAGCCGGTAATGTTTCCCAGAAATAAGCCTATAGGGTTGCATGACTTCCAATTGACTGTCAAACACCCGAATTTCAAATGGGTTCTCAATCGCCGGAACATCTGGAACGTGCCATATCATCAGCATTATGAAAATAAAATATATCGTCGTTGAGTGGAAGAGCGTTCGCATTCTCACATAGTAGCATACACCCAATTTGCATTGCAAGCCGTCTTGTGCTAAACTCCAGAGACATTTATGGTAGATTTTAGAATTAATTGTACACTCTGCACCGGCGAGGTTAGAATGCACATCGCATGAATCAACGGTATGAATGCGCGTGTGGCATTCACCGGGTCGAGTACGCCACAAAACCTCGCCTACCCGGGGAGGGGAGAATGTCTGCTTATTTTTCTGGTTTACCATAGCTAAAATAGCAACGAAAACTTAGTCCTAAACGAAGTGGAGGAAGATTCTAACGCGGAAACCCCTAAGTTTCAAAACACGTTACTTCTCCGCAAGGTATAATTAAAGAATGGAAAAACAACATTTCACGTCAAAAACGGTTGACGGCACTGCTCTCATCAAAACAGATCCGTTGTTAAAGCCGTATGCAGCACAACTGCGTGAGCGGTTTGCACACTATCAACGTTTCAAAACAGCGATTGAGAAAACCGGCGGTATCTTAGGCGAAATAAGTCAAGGACACCAATATTTCGGTTTCAATCGCGGGGAAAATGACGGTGAGAGCGGGATCTGGTATCGCGAATGGGCACCCGGTGCACACACCCTTGCCCTTATCGGTGACTTTAACGGCTGGGATCGCGGCGCACATCCGATGTCCGTTGACGATCGCGGTGTATGGCATCTCTTTCTACCCGATAAAGACTACGCTGATCAACTCACACACGGAAGCCGAGTCAAGGTACACATTGTATCAGAACTCGGTGGACTCGACCGCATTCCAGCATATATTCAGCGTGTTGTTCAGGAAGGTGATACTGATTTCACTGGACAGTACTGGGCACCGCCATCCCCTTATCAATGGAGACATCACACGCCTCGTTTTGATATCCGGACTGAGGGTTTGCGAATCTACGAGGCACACGTTGGTATGGCGCAGGAAGCGGAAAAGGTCGGAACGTTCGATGAGTTCACGCAAAACGTGCTACCCCGAATTGCAGATTTGGGCTATAACGCTGTGCAGCTGATGGCAGTAATGGAACATCCGTATTATGCAAGTTTCGGGTATCACGTAAGCAATTTCTTCGCCGTTTCAAGCCGTTTCGGGACACCGGAAGAACTCAAAGCACTTATTGACACCGTACACAGTATGGGTTTGCTGGTTATCATGGACCTGGTCCATAGCCATGCCGTCAAAAACCTCAATGAAGGATTGAATCGTCTTGACGGCACGGCACACCACTATTTCCACGCCGGTGAGAAAGGTGACCACATCGCATGGGATTCGCGCTGTTTTGATTACAGTAAGTACGAAGTGCAACGCTTTCTCCTTAGCAACATTCGCTACTGGCTGGAGACCTACCGATTTGATGGATTCAGATTTGACGGCATCACGAGCATGCTTTACAGTGACCACGGGTTAGGGCGAAACTTCAATGGCTATGCGGATTATTTCGGCACAGAAGCCGAATTCGACGCTATTGCATATCTGATGCTGGCAAACGAAGTCGTTCACGCCGTCAACCCTACCTCAATTTCAATTGCTGAAGATATGAGTGGAATGCCCGGTCTCGCGCGTCCCATCAAGGAAGGCGGACTCGGCTTCGATTATCGGCTCGCAATGGGTATCCCAGACTATTGGATTCAGTTATTGAAAGAGAAACAGGATGAAGCCTGGCATATCGGCGAGATTTACGGCATGTTGCGCAATCGTCGGACCGGCGAGAAACACATCGCTTATGTCGAGAGTCACGACCAAGCCATCGTTGGTGATAAAACCCTTGCCATGCAACTCATGGATACCGAACTTTTCACGAACATGAGCGTCTCCACAACAAGCCATGACATCGCTCGTGGCATTGCGCTCCACAAACTCATCCGACTGTTGACCTTTAGTTTAGGTGGCGAGGGGTATCTCAACTTCATGGGAAATGAATTCGGACACCCTGAATGGATCGACTTTCCGCGAGCGGGAAACAATAACTCCTATTGGTATGCGCGCAGGCAGTGGCACCTCGTCGACGATGACACCCTCCGCTACAAACATCTCAACGCTTTTGATCGCGCCATGCAACACCTTGACGCAATGTACCATCTGCTTTCTGATGAAAACATTCATCTCTTACTTATTCACGAGGACGCGAAACAGATCGTCTATGAACGGGGTGGACTCGTCTTCGCCTTCAATTTTCATCCGACTGCCTCGGTCACAGATTGGCGCATTCCTGTCCCTCAGAAAAAGGATTATCGCCTTATTCTCAATACCGATGATGC
>JAPOOP010000291.1 GCA_026713385.1 Candidatus Poribacteria bacterium
AACAGATTTAAATGGCTATTGGCTTTCAGCAGTCGGCTTTCAGTAGGAATGGTTATCGGTTGGCTGCTGATGGCTGACTGCTACTATTTTCAAAACTATTATGGCTAATTTTTCGGAGACGAAAGCACTTACATTTGACCTGTTCGGCACAATTTTGGATTTAGGGGGTAGCCTCACGCCGTTCATTGAAGAATCGCTGAAGGCACGTGCTGCCGATGTATCAGCGGATGAATTCTGGGCACAGTGGCGGTATCGACAGCGAATCGAGCAGTATCAAGATACGATTGTAATGCTCGGACATAGCGGCTACTTGGAGACTGTTCGGCGCGCGCTGCACTATATCCTGAGACATAACGGTATTGATGCCACGCCTGACACAGTAACGGAATTTATGCGTGGCTGGCAGTCGCTCTCCCCTTTTCCAGAAGTGTTGTCTGCCCTCGCGAAGATGCAATCTCGGTACCAGTTGGTGGTGTTGTCCAACGGGGATCCGTCGTTTTTAGAATATCTCGTCACGGAACGGGTTGCGTGGGATTTTGACGATGTGATCTCGGTGACATCAGTCGGTGCGTTTAAACCGCATCCGGCGGTCTACCGTGCCGCGGCAGGGAAGTTAGGGCTTGAAGTCGGCGAGTGCGTGATGGTATCTGCGAATTCGTTTGACATCATGGGCGCGCGGGCGTGCGGCTTTAGAGGCGCATTTGTGAACCGCTATGAACTTCCGTATGAGGATACACCGTATCAACCGGACGTAACGGTGAAGGATTTTACGGAGTTAGTGGGAGCATTGCTATAGAAGACACTGGACCCATAGATTTTGGTTTGGAGGGGGTACTACTTCGTCTGGCTTTTCACGTTGCTCCACGACGTGCTTAAGAGCGATGTTGATGGAGAAACAGGCAGCTGCTTCGGTGCGAACCAGTTACCGAGATAATTGCTGCCATCGTCCGTAAGTTGTGTGACCTTTTGACTGATCAGATTGACTTTGAAAATTTGTGAATTGCTGCCGATGATACCTTCTGTGTAAATGAGTTCGTTTCCAAAGGGTGCCCAAGCAGGGGCATTTGCCACGAAAGACTCAATCCGCTTGAGGTGGCTTCCATCACGGTTAACTATGAATAGAGACTGCTGCTTTTCTGCCGGTCTAAACCAAACGAATGCGATTCTGTTGCCAACGGGTGCCCATGAAGGATTAAACATTCGCGGGAAGTCATCAGGGAAAAGCGTTTCCTGTTTATGGGTATATAAGTTAATAAACCGGATTTGGCGGCTTGCCCAGTGAATCTCATCTGCGACAACATACGCAATTTCTGTTCCGTCCGATGACCAAGTTGGATATCCGCTGTGGGCGTTCTCTAAGTGCAGAATCAGTTTCACTGATGTTCCGTCCGTGCTTGCTGTGTGGATGTTTATGCCGCCTAAAGCACGCTGAGAATAAACGATCCGCTCTCCATTGGGAGACCAAGCGGGATGTGTTCTATAGGCTGCCGTGAATCCAAACACCGGTCTCACATTCCTTCCGTCCATGTCCATGAGATAGAGATCACGGGTCCCACCGCGGTTGGAATTAAAGAGAATTTGGTTGCCTCTGGGTGAGATGACTGGATTGCAATCGACGGCGCGGTCGTAGGTAAGTCTTTCCTGCCGAGTTCCATCGGGATTCATTATATAGATTTCCCAATTTCCATCCCGATTTGATGCAAACACAATCTTTTCGCTGCTGAGTTGTTTCGCTGAAACAGGACAGAGCAACCCAAAAATAAGACAACAGAGGATGAATCCGTTTTGTAGTTTCATAGGTGAACCCCGTATATGTATGATTTGTGTTTACATTTCGGTCCTCTTGGCAGATTGGATTCAATACGGATGTTACAGAAGTGAATGGAGAACACTTTTAGATGGGTGATACTCATCTAATTTGTAGAGATGTTAACATATTTGTCAAGAAAAAGTCAAATAATTCTTTTTTTTAAGAGATATTGCCGGAAAATGTGTTTTCGGTTAGAGAGTGATGCGATTTGCCTCGTTATTCTAAATTGCTTCCTACTTCCGAATCAACATCTTGCGCGTAGCGGTGAACTCGCCTGCAGTCAGGGTATAGAAATAGACTCCGCTTGAAACGGGTTCACCCATTTCATTTTTCCCATCCCAATAGGCAGCAGTGTGTCGGTGCTGGTAGGTGCCAGCAGCGCGGTGTCCGACGGCTAAGGTGCGAATTAGGGTGCCACCTGCGGTGTAGATACGCACGGTAACTTCCGAGGACTTTGCTAACTGATAAGGTATCCATGTCTCCGGATTAAACGGGTTTGGATAATTCTGCAACACGGATGTTTCTGACAGGGGCAACGACTGCATCGGTGCTCCTGCGGTTTGCTGTGGGAGTGGGAACTCCCAGAGTAATATTGTGGCATCATTACTCGCGCCTACGAGTGTGCGCCCGTCGGGACTAAAAGCAAGACTATTGATTGCACTGACATGGCTGGTGAGTGCGGTATTTTGCGTAGCACGCGGTACATCCCACAAATACACCCGCCCCTTCTTGCCGCTACTTGCGAGTATGTTGCCATCTGGGCTGAATGCAAGACTGAGGACACCCTCGGTATGCCCGGTGAGTGTCGCTTTCTCTGTCGCGCTGGCAACGTCCCACAGTAATACGTCCGCCCACCCAGTTGCGAGCGTTTTCCCATCGGGACTGAACGCAAGGCTTTGTGTGCGTGTGCGAAGGGTGGCTATGTGTTGTCTATCGATAACATTCCACAGTCGTACTGTCTGGTCCTGGGTACCGGTGCTTGCGAGGGTTCGCCCGTCGGGACTGAAGGTGATACTTGCAACGCTGTCTATATGCCCAAGGAAGGTGGCATAGTGATAACCCGTAACAGTGTCCCATAGACATACCCTTTCGTCGCTGCCCGCACTTGCGATCAGGCGGCTATTCGGATGAAACGCAACACTACTGATACCTCGGCTATGTCCAGTGAGGATTATCTTGAGTTCCCCACTGATGGCATCCCACAACCGCACTGTCTCGTCATCCCAGCTTCCAGCACTTGCAATCGTCCGTCCATCTGGACTGAAAGCGACTGATGTAACGGAGTTGGTATGACCGATAAGGACAGACTTCGGTTTCCTGTTGGCGATATCCCACAGATATACCTTTTTGTCCCACCCTCCGGCACTTACGAGGGTTTTGCCATCAGGACTAAAGGAGATACTTTCAATTTCTACTATATGCTCTGTGAGCATTCCTCTCTGATGGTAGTTGACGGTATCCCAGAGTCGCACTGTACCATCTGAACTTGCACTCGCGAGCAGGTGTCCATCGGGACTGAAAGCAATACCCTGGATCCCGCGGGTATGTGCAGTGAGAGTGGTTTTGTAGGTACCCGTGGCAACATCCCACAAACACACCGTACTATCTTCCCAGCTTCCAGCACTTGCGAGGGTCTGTCCATCTGGACTGAAGGCAACACTTCTAACGCTTCCAACATGCCCTGTGAGTGTGAATTTGCGCGTACCCGTGGCAACATCCCACAGGCACACCGTGTCGTCCCAATTCCCGGTTGCGAAGGTGTTGCCATCGGGACTGAAGGCAACTGAATTGACATCATCCGTATGTGCGTCATTTATATCTCTATCAAAGGTCGCCTCAAGTTCGAGCGTGGTCGTATTCCACAGATGCACGATTCCGTCGCTTACACTTGCAAGCAGATGTCCATCCGGACTGAAGGCAATGGCATCAACGGCACTGGCAAACTTGATAGGATCAGCTTTGGGTTCACCCGTAGCGATATCCCAGAGTTGTAGCGTCCTATCCCAATATCCTGCTCCACTTGCGAGCGTTTGTCCATCGGGACTGAAGGCGACACTGCCAACCCAGGAAGTATGTCCGGTGAGGACCATTCTGTGTGTGCCACTGGCAACGTCCCACAGTCGCACTGTAGAATCGTCACCCGCACTTGCAAGCGTACGCCCATCGGGGCTAAAGGCTATACTCTCAACATAACTTGTATGTCCCGTGAGCAGATTCACTGCCTGCAGTGTGTCTACGTCGTAAATCCATATCCCGATGGAGCTTGAAACGGCGAGCAGATGATTATCGGGCGAAAAGTCGATATTGCCGGATATCCTCCCCTTTCCGAGGCGTGCTTTCACGCCTTCAGGCAGATGCCATTCGGTGTAATCCTGGGCAGAAGTATTTTGTAAAAATAGAGCCAAAACCAGAAGTAGCGTTAAGATCGAAAGTCGCATTGTTTTCATCTTTTTACTTCCTGATGAGCATTTTGCGGGTTGCGGTGAAATTGCCCGCAGTGAGCGTGTAAAAATAAACGCCGCTTGCAACCTGTTCACCCACGTCATTTTTCCCATCCCAATATGCGGCGCGGCTCCGGGTTTGATAACGACCGGCATGTTGATAGCCAAGTACCAGTGTGCGAACCGGTACGCCGTCTGCAGCATAGATATGTACAGTCACAGCTGCAGGGGTTGCCAATTGGTAAGGTATCCATGTCTCTGGGTTGAACGGGTTTGGGTAGTTTGGCAGAAGCACGGTTTCTTTTGGAGCCAGTGCTACCAACAGACCTTCAAGAGTAGCGATCCCTCTCTGAAAAGCGGGCGTTGGATTGTAGACTTGCTGCGCGCTTGTGAGCCATCCCTGGACATCTGCTGCGGTGAACATCTCTATTCTTTTAGAATGTGCAGGCGACGCGCTACCGCCCGCCCCGAACGCGCCAGCGACCAGAACGAGATCCACAATGTTCACAACGCCATCGCGATTGACATCAGCATCGTTTGTTCCGTACTGTCCGAAACGTGAGGCAACAAACCGTAAGTCGTGGAGATTCACCGTCCCATCGCGATTGACATCCTCGGCGAGGTGCTGCGCCACCGTTACCGGTGTGAAATCCCACAGGAGCACGGTGCGATCCGAGCTCCCTGTTGCGAGCGTATTGCCGTCGGCACTGAACGCAACCGCCGAAACCGTGTCCGTATGCCCTGTGAATGTCGCTTTGTGCATACCGGTGTCAACTTCCCAGAGTCGTATTGTTCTGTCATCTCG
>JAPOOP010000468.1 GCA_026713385.1 Candidatus Poribacteria bacterium
GCAAATTGGAAGGAAACACATATATGCTCGCAACCGTCCTAAGCAGTGCAATGCTGGGAATTGATGCTTATATCGTGAAAGTTGAGGTAGACGTTGCCGGTGGAATGCCGTCCTTCAGTACCGTCGGCTTACCCGATAATGCCATCAAAGAGAGTCGGGATCGGGTTACCGCCGCCATCAAGAACTCCGGTTTCTACTTCCCGCCAACCCGAATCACGGCGAATTTAGCACCCGCGGATATCCGAAAAGCGGGGTCAGCGTTTGACCTTCCGATCGCAATTGGGGTCATGGCAGCTACCAATCAGGTGGATCTATCGAGACTTGAAAACGTAATAATTTTAGGTGAACTCGCACTTGATGGAACTATTCGCGGTATACAGGGTGGACTCCCTATCGCCATCGCCGCAAAAGAGAACGGCATCCAGAATATTATCTTACCCGCTGAAAATGCGAGAGAGGCAGCCATCGTGGAAGGTGTGAATGTCTATCCAGTCGCAAGCTTAACAGAGGCGGCTGCATTTCTCAATTCGGATAAAGAGATCACACCAGAACCACGCACGCTTGACACTGATGGACACCACGAGCATTCTGAAGCACATCTTGACTTACTCGACGTGAAAGGACAAGAACACGTTAAACGTGCCATCGAAGTCGCCGCGGCAGGTGGACATAACATCATCATGATCGGACCGCCGGGTTCTGGAAAAACCATGATCGCGAAGCGAATTCCGTCGATTCTGCCGAAACTATCTATGGATGAATCCTTAGAAACAACGAAAATCCAAAGTATTATCGGCATTTTGCCGAGCGATACACCTCTGGTCATGACGCGCCCCTACCGTTCACCACACCACACTATCTCTGACGCAGGTTTAATTGGGGGTGGAAAGATACCGCGTCCGGGTGAGGTGAGTCTCGCACATAACGGTGTGCTCTTTTTAGATGAACTCCCCGAATTCCGGCGAAACGTTCTTGAAGTTATGCGTCAACCGCTCGAAGACCGACAAGTGACCATCTCCCGCGCATCCGCATCCCTGACTTACCCCGCGAACTTCATGCTCGTCGCCGCTATGAACCCTTGCCCGTGCGGGTTTTTTAGCGACCCGACCAGAGATTGTAAGTGCTCACCCAACCAGATTCAAAACTACGTTTCCCGTATCTCTGGACCACTCTTAGATAGAATCGACATCCAAGTTGAAGTGCCCGCGGTAAAATATGCCGAACTTGCTAACGAAACAACCGGCGAACCTTCGACACACGTCCGAGAACGGGTTGAAAAGGCACGTCAAGCCCAACAGCAACGCTTTGCAGACACGGTCATACACGCCAATGCAAATATGGAATCTAAACAGATACGAGAATATTGCAAAATTGATTCCCAAGCACAAGATCTCCTCCGGATCGCGATTAACCAATTAGGACTGAGTGCACGAGCCTACGACCGGATTTTGAAGGTAGCCCGCACCATTGCCGACTTAGATGGAAACCCGCATATAGAGGCAGTTCACGTCTCTGAAGCCATACAATATCGGAGTCTCGATCGAAGTTTCTGGAAAAAGTAACCTTACAAGGTAAAATTAGAAAGCCTGCAACAACGGCGCAGGCGGATTCGAGGAACGCACGTTAATGTTCTAACGTCCGTTGTTCTCCCGCAAGGAAAATTAAAAAAGAAAATGCAACCTAACTTTATTATCTTCCTAACCGA
>JAPOOP010000365.1 GCA_026713385.1 Candidatus Poribacteria bacterium
CCGTAGAAGGAGTCCTGCAAATGCTATCAACCGAAAACATGGGAGGCGTTGTCGTCACTCCAAGTCAATTAGGCGAGATGCAAGCGGACGACTACATCCTACACGCTCGCGATAGTGTGCTGAACAAAGTTCCAGTGGAGAGAATCCGTATGCCTTTGGACCCGCATGCGCATTACCAAGGGTTGAATTTCGTTCTGGCTCCGGACAGCACTATCTATGCAGTACAACAGACCATCATCTCCAAGTCTGCAGATGGCGGCAAGAGTTGGGAACATCTTAACACGGATTCGTCTGCTTTCGGTTTCAACGGGTGGTTGTTGCAAGCCAATAATCACGGACAACTCATCAATGTAAGTCAACAGGGTGAAGAATCGGCAATCACTGTTTGGCTGTCTGATGATGAAGGTCAAACGTGGGGGCAGACGAGCGAAATAGATGTCGCTGGTTTCCCACGACACATTAGTTTGGACGGAGAAGAGATACTAACCTTCATCGGCTCTTGCTACGGTGATGTTAGCAAATGGGAGAACGCCACGGGAAACTCGCATTTCTGTGTCATCCGGTGGCGCCCGGTTTAGGACTATAACTATGAAGATTACTGGATTTGAAACAATACCGATTCAAGGTCGCGCAATGGTGCTGAAAATGTTCACCGACGCAGGGATAATCGGCTACGGTGAACCCATGAACTACGAGCATTGGCGCGTCGTCATCCAAGCCGTGGACGACATGGCTGAATACCTCGTCGGCAAAGATCCGCTACAGATTGAAGACCATTGGCAGGCGATGTACCGGTCAAGTTATAGCCGGGGCATGCCCGTGTTGGTCGGTGCGCTGAGCGGTATTGAGATGGCGATGTGGGATGTATTCGGTAAAGTCGTCGGGATGCCGGTATGGAAACTGTTGGGAGGTTCAGTGCGTAAGCGGATCCGTGTTTATACGGGTATAGGTGGCACAACACCTGAGGAATGTGCAGAGAGTGCCAAGATAGCAGTTGCATCAGGATTCCGTGCAGTGAAGATGGGAGCTTCACCGCAGCCTGTTAGGTTTGTGGACACACCGAGGGCAATTGATACGATGGTGGCGCGGGTGGCGGCAGTACGAACAGCAGTAGGTGATGAGGTGGACATCGCTGTTGACTTGCATCGTCGGTTAAGCCCAACGATGGCGATGATTGTAGTGAAAGAATTAGAACCATTCCGATTGTTGTTCGCTGAAGAACCGTGTCATCCAGAAAACAATGAACCATTACTGGCACTGTCTCAGTCAACGACGGTGCCGATCGCGACCGGTGAACGACATTTGACACGCTGGGGTTTCCGAGAGATAATTGAACGCGAGATGTGCGCGATTTTGCAACCGGATATTCGGCACTGCGGTGGGATACTGGAACTGAAAAAGATTTCAGCGATGGCAGAGATTCACAATATGGCGGTCGCGCCGCACAACGCCGCCGGTCCCATCGGTGTCGCAGCATCGGTACATGTAATGGCGACTGTGCCGAATTTGCTGATATGCGAGGGTGGACACCGACGCGGAGAAGGGCTATTTTCGACACCTTTGGTGTTCAAAGATGGGTTCATTGAACTCCCAACAACTCCCGGACTCGGTGTGGATATGGACGATGCCGCCATTGAAGCGGTTCGAGATGAGACGTTTCGGTTGCGTGGAATGTTTTGGCACTCAGACGACGGGACTTTCGCTGATTATTAGCCGCAGTCCTTATAGTGAGTTGTCCCGATCCGTGGAACGTGTGGAGAGATTCGTTTTCGGCGGAACATCCCATGAGATATACCCGCAACGCGGGCAACGCATCTCAAGTTCAACGAGGTTTCTGACAGTACCCGTCTTTTCGGGTTTCCGTCGGGTTTGACATTGTGGACACCGAACCGCACGAAATTCATCGGCATCGCTCTTGCCAAAATAGGCACCTACTTTGAATAGAACAACTAACAACACGATGATGAAGGCACAGAAGAGGCTGAAAAAGAGAAAAGGCATTTTCAAATTCGCGCCAAGTATGAAAATAACCAGGACAACTTGCTAATCCATCAACAGTATGAGCGGCTTAACAGAGTCCCTACGAAAGGTGGATTCCGTAACGGTGTCGTCAAAGAATGGATCGAAAAACGCGTCGGCAGTGTCCAAAAACGCTGGTAGGTTGAGTCCCATGTAATTTCCCGATGCGTTGTCACATTCAACGACAACCTGTCGCAATTTATCGCGTCCCGCAGTAGAAAGCGTGCGTAGCGGACGCAGCATCCGTGTATGATACTTGATGAAGGCCGCCGACACCTGAATTAACCCTTGAAGGAACAAGCGATACGTGTCTTCCGCTCGGTGCCACAACCCTTCCCACGCTTCATGTGCCTCCCACCAGTAGGCAAAATTGTAGAGATCCACACCGTACAGGTAATCTTCGTTCTGTCTCCACATTTTTGGCGACAAGCGTTCAGCATCATGATCTTCTTCCACTCCGTAACTGTGCCCAAGTGGATCGCGAATCGGATGCGGCGTGACACCGGGTATATGGCGATACGGCGGAAACGGCTTTTGCGGACAATACCGATGCCAATTGACATCAAAAGGTTCAGGATTTTTAATTTTACCTTGCGGAGTTATCAAGGGCATTCCCTGCTTCACGCGCTTTTCTCCTATCCGCCCTCCAAATGTAAAGCATTCTGCGCAGGTTTCCTATAAAGGAACCTGCGGGACAATGCGAAGCAAAATTATGCCATTTAAGGAGAACCTAATTTTATTACGGGCTTACCGTTTTGTTGTATGTTTAATTCTGTACCCAAAGCATCAGCCTGCAACGACGGTGAGGCGACCCTTGAGAAACGCACTTCAAAGTTTAAATGCACGTTGTTTAACCGCAAAGAAAAATTAAAAACCTTACGCTCTGCCGATTCCAATATAATGAAAACCTGCTGCTCTCGCTTCTTCGGCAGAATAAACGTTGCGTCCATCAATGAGGATCGGAGTCTTCATCTGTTTGGCGAGTCTACGGAGTTCAAGCTTGTGATAGAGTTCCCATTCGGTAACGAGCACGAGTGCGTCGGCATCGTCCGAGAGTTCGTATACATCTTCCGTGAAAAGCACTTTGTTATCGTTAGTTTCGCCGTTCTCACTTAAG
>JAPOOP010000191.1 GCA_026713385.1 Candidatus Poribacteria bacterium
TATTAGTTCACCAATATCAGCCTCTGTTGCTTTCGGGTCCGCCAGAAGGTCAATTAATGCGTTTATATGTGCTCTGCCGCGTGTATCATCACCCCGTTTATGTTCAAAACTATTTTCCCACCCTTCGTAAAAGTCCACGACTGTTCCTTCATAGAGCGGACCATTACTGTTACCGAAGGCGCGTTTCAACAACGGTTTACGGACGGTCTCTACGTGCGAGTAGATACCGAGGCTTTCGCCGTTCACCGTCACTTTCGCATACGCGCATCGTGGGGCGGGTGATCCGATTGCATTAAACAGCGCGTACCCCATAAATTGGCTCATTAGACTTGTGTCTTGTTTGTTATTATTAAGGGTCAGGTTCGTTAGCCCTTCAATCCCACCCGCTTTATTGATATGATTGAGTTTGATTTTGAGGGACGGACGGGTGCTACTTTGTGAACCGATGAACCCTTTTTTACGCAACCCTACCTTTGGAAAGGCGACGCCATCAATGCTGACGCTTGCCTCAACATAGGTATACGGACGCTCCATGGGCTTAAATTGCCGAGACGCACCGAGTGCTGTCATAAAATCGCGTGACTGATGCCGGATCGTGTCCCAATCCTGCTGCGACACGGTGATTTGAACATCTATCACTCGATCGGTTGGGAAAATATCATTTAACGTTAATTCTTTTGCGCTACTGCTACGAATAGCAACTCCCAAACAGAGGAGTGCTGCCAAACAGGCAGTCCATTTTGTCATTTTTTTTCACCCATTCTTAAATTTTTTAGTTGCAATTAGTATAGCAGATTTCGGATTTTTATGCTTGCGAATTTTGGAGGGAATCGGTGTAAAGATGGAAGCCGAAAACCGAAAATTAAATTTTCATTCATCTGAAACCGACTTGTAAAACTAACGTAATATACTCTCAATACATGTATACATGTTTGCATGTGCACATGTATGGAGGCATACATTATATGAAAACAGTAGCAATTCTGTCAGACGAGGGTGGGGTTGCCGTTGAGACAAAACCGAATCCAATGGTTCCGCCATCCCGTCAGGGCAAAAAGATGATTTCTGGACATTTCGACAAGGACGTGCATCGACAGTTGAAGATGCTCGCGATTGAAAGAGACACGAGTATTCAAGACCTGTTGAGCGAAGCATTGAATGCGCTGTTTGAGCGAAACAACAAACCGCCGATAGCGTAAAACGAATTTCGGGGGATACCATGATTTCGAATACGGACTGGAGAATTTTAGAGCAAACCAACCGGATGCTGGCGTTGAGCTGGGAGGCACTTAGACGGGCACGCGCAAATGGAGATACACATGCAATCAAGATGGCTGAAATGAGCTATTTTCAGGCGTTACAAGGCGTGATTGTATCGACACAAAACGCTGTTGCTCAGAATGCGGTATCACAGTAAAGAGGCGTAGTCGTCTTCGGGATTTTTCTACACCATTTTGAAGTTGCGATCAGGGGAACACCACACTTGTTGTTCCCCTGTATTTTTTTCTGGGTTAGGTTGCACTTGGGATAATCAATACAGCACATGCATCCGGTTTTTTCCGCGGATAGTCTCGTCTGACAGCGCGATCGGCACCTCAACGACAACGATTAGACCACCGTCCGTACTTATTGCGAGTGTGTCGTAGGGAAGTTGCCCCTCTGTGCGGTAGGTGTACAGGTACTTCGCCAAACCGTTGCCCTTCGCTGTCAGATCAAATACTGACACGCCATGAAGGCTCTCA
>JAPOOP010000189.1 GCA_026713385.1 Candidatus Poribacteria bacterium
GAGGCTTGGGCATACGTTTCCTGAATGTGTCTATCCAGTTCAGGATACTTCCGATTCCTATTGGCATCGTTTTCATCCATTTGCCGCGCATTATAGGGTGGATTGCCAATCACGACAAACATTTCCGTCTGTTTCTGTTGCTCAACTCTACGGGTGTTCTCTGGTGCGAACATGGATAGCTGACGCTCTGTTGTCAAATCAAACGTATCCACAAGACAGAGGTTATCGAAAGGCTGATACTGCTTTGTGGCAACGTAGAATTCATGCTCAATGTTCATGCTCGCAATGTAGTAAGGCATCAACAACACCTCATTACAGTGGAGTTCATCACTATATTTCGCCTTGAGTGAAGTTTTGTCGATTTCTTGTATGAGCCGCACGATGAAGTTACCCGTGCCAACAAAGGGGTCGATAAGGTGAACCCCTGTGTCTGAAAGTGAACGTCCAAACTCGGTTTCAAGCAGACGTGAAACGCTTTTCACCATGAAATTCACAATTGGTTGTGGCGTATAGACGATACCGTGCGTATCTGCTACCTTGACGGAGAATCCTTGAAAAAATTGTTCGTACACAGTATTGAGAAAGTGTTGTTTCTGAGAGAAGTCAATAAACGTTGCCGCGGCGCGTTGAATTGCACTATAGAAGGGGGCGAGTTCCCGGAGGAATTCGGCGCGGTTATAGGCGTGCTCTGTAAGCGCGTCAATCACATTTTCAATTTCGCGTGCGATGATATTTCGGCGTGTGAAATCGCGATTGTCAAAGACAGTGGAGAAGATTTCCTCTGTCAAAAGGTGTTGGATGAGCATTTCTTCCACGGCAGCTTTAGCGAGGTTGGGGTTAATCGCCTCCTGACAGTGGCGGTGGAAATCGGTAAATGCCTCCTGAAACCGGGCGTTGGTGTCCTCTTCTTTTTTGATTAACGCCGCTGCACGTTTGCCGAGTGCTGGCACTTTATCCTTGAATTCGACGGCGGCGCGTTCCCAGTTGGCGATCTCTACTGGTTCGTAACTGAAGAAGGCGTGAAGCACTCGGATAAACGCGTTTGGATCAGCGATGTCTACAGCCATGACCTCTTGTCCATCCTGATAAAGGATGGTGCGCGCTTGGGTTGTAAAGAGAATGTTATCTTGAGGGTAGCCAGCGTTAAATTTCTGTTTAACTGCCGCGATGAGATTGTCATGGAGGTCCTTCGCTTCCCAGTAACCGCGAGGCAATCCGAAGTCGTTATCGGTGAGCATACCATCAACATAAATTATGTTATCCTGAGGCGTTCGGATCGATTTTTCACAGATAAGGGTTAGATTGTTTTGACGGGCGTAGTGTTGGAGAAGTGTTGCAAAGGCGAGTCGAACTTCGGTCTCATTTGTTGCACCGAGACTTTCGTATTGTTTGAGTTCGGCGTAAAAGGTTTTTATCGGTTTGTGCGTTGGTTTGATGTCTCGCATTCTTGTGCTGTCTCCTTAATTCGTCAATTCATGTGAAGTATTATACACAAATTTACGGTAGACTGCAAGTGAAAACAGACATATAATCGTTTGACAGAAAACCTTTTTTAGAGTATAATAAATTCAGAAATATGAAAACATGTCTGCTGTTACCGGCTTACAATGAATCCAAAACAATTGGACAGATAATTCAGGAGACCTCTGAGTTTATCACTGAGATTATTGTCATTGACGACGGTTCATCAGATGAGACAGCAGAGATCGCGGC
>JAPOOP010000188.1 GCA_026713385.1 Candidatus Poribacteria bacterium
GTGTCATTCGCCTCAAAGATGTCAGGTAAGCCATCGGCGTTATAGTCGAAGATGCAAACACCGAGTGATTTGCTCGTGTTGTCCTCAATCCGTGCGATACGGGAGACATCGGCGAAGGTGCCGTCGCCCCGGTTTCTGAAGAGTTTGCTGGACTGCCCTGTGTAGGATTCAGGTGTGCAGTAGGATTTATTGATGCCGTCGAGCGTGCAGAACAAATCATTCTCTCTGCTCCACTCGACATAGTTAGCGACGTAGAGATCGAGGTGCCCGTCCTTGTTGTAATCGAACCATGCGCAACTTGTGCCGAAACCGGGATTGCGAATGCCAGCGGCTTCTGTAACGTCAACATAAGTGCCGTCACCATGGTTTTGGAAGAGCCGATCGGTTTCAAGGGAGCTGATATAGATATCTGGATCACCGTCATTATCGTAATCGGCGACAGCGACACCCATACCGTAAAGCGGTATAGCGAGACCTGCGGTTTCGGTGACATCGGTGAAGGTGCCATCTCGGTTGTTGCGGTAGAGTGCCATCGTTTGCCGCTTCTGAGTCGACTCGCCTTCCCAATCCTTTCCATTGACGAGTAGGATGTCTTGCCAACCGTCGGTGTTATAGTCGATGAAGGCGCATCCTGAGCCCATGGTTTCAGGGAGGTATTTCTTACCGAAGGCACCCGTGTTATGGACGAAGTCGATACCTGCTTCGTGTGTGATGTCGGTGAATTGTGGCAGGGATTGTGCGACGGTGTTAAGAGAGGAAAAGATCAGGAAAGTTATCAAGTGTGCTAAAATTGCTATGGCATTAAACCAACTTTCTAACTTTACGGATTTTAGTACACCTACAAACTTTTTAGCGGAGTATAATTCCTGTTTTATTGTTGGATGGGAATCCATCGACCCTCCTTCCATGAGGTTTGGATAGCAGTTTGCACATCGGCGACAGCGGCGGCTTCTCGGAAACTTGGATTTCCCTGTTTTCCTGTGTGGATGGCTTTCAGGAACTGATGTGCCTCGATTGTCTTCAGGTCGTCGTAGCCTAATCCGACACCGGGACCGGGATTAAAATAGCTGTGAAACGGGTGGCTCGGACCGCTTAGCACGCGAGAGTATCCATCGGGGAAACCATCTTCAGTCGGTAGGTACACCTCAAGTTCGTTCATCTGCTCAAAGTTCCAGCGCAAGGCACCCTCTGTACCGTGTACCTCAAACGCCATTTCACACTTCGGTCCCGTAATAACTCTGCACGCCTCCAGTGTTCCTCTGACACCGTTCTCAAATCGTACTAATGCTCCGACGTAATCTTCGTTCGTGACGGCATCCATTTCGCCATCTGAACCGAGGGTGAAGTGCGTGCCGGTTCCTGCTGTTGCTACGGGACGTTCCGGGATAAATGTCTCTTGTTGTGAAATGACGCTGTCGATGCCACCGACAATGAAGTGTGCCATGTCAATGACGTGAGAAAGGAGATCCCCTAACGTTCCCAATCCAGCGATTTCCTTCTGAAAACGCCATGAAAGGACTGCTTGTGGATGACTCGCATAACCCGCAAAGAATCTGCCGCGATAGTGCGTTAGCTTGCCGAGTTTTCCCTCTGAAATCATTTGATGCGCGTATTGAACGACGGGTGCCCATCTATAGTTATAGCCAACACAGGTGAGGACCCCTGCGCGCTGTGCAGCGGCATAGATTGCTTTCGTTTCAGCTGGGTTTCGTCCGACAGGCTTTTCACAGAAGACGTGTTTCCCCGCAGATGTCGCTGCTTCGACGATCTCAAGGTGCATGCTGTTCGGTGCGGCGATATTGACTACCTGTACGTTTGCGTCATCTATGACGTGTCGGTAGGCGGTCGTTGTGCATTGAAATCCGAAACGTTCTTTTGCCTCGGTTGTGCGTTCGACAACGTCATCTGCACAAATAATAAGTCTGGGCTGGAGGGGACTGTCGTGGAACCGGTCGCAGATTTGATGATATGCGCGGGCGTGAGTCATGCCCATCCATCCCATGCCGATGATGCCGATGCCGATTGTGTTCTTTTCCATTTTTTTAATTTATTGAGTTCTTGGACTGCCTTCCATTCCATTACAGGCAGGTTTTTGAGTATTCTGGATATTCTTTTTAGAATCGAACCGCAAGCCCGTAATGAAATGGAGGGCGGCTCGAACACGGAAACCGTCAAATCACGAACCGCGCCATTTATCCGCAAGGTATAATTAAAAACCTTTTTTGAGTTTTCCCCACGTGGTTGCGAGTTTGGTTTTCGGCTCGACAGGACGTGCTTTCCCTGGACCCCCATTGTTGATATTCGCGCCTGTGATTTCGACATCATCAAATCTCGCCTGTCCGTCGGCGACAACAAGTCCTGCTTGTCCGCCTTTTAAGGGGTCATCGTCAATAACGGTAAATATTTCGTCGTCAATTTGAAATTCAAGCCTGCCGTCTTCGTGGA
>JAPOOP010000186.1 GCA_026713385.1 Candidatus Poribacteria bacterium
GGGGAAGCCAACTTCAATCTCTCTGCACACGGTAATACACAAACAACACAATTGGATTTAAAAATCCCGCTGCGTTCCGTCGCTCCACCTGTCACACAAACAGGACAGGGAGTGGTGCGTGCAGGTGAACCTGTTGATTTCATTTTTCCATCGAATTTGATACCGGATTCGTCAGATTTCAGTCTCACGTTATCACCGTTCCCAAATATCAGGTTTGCGGACAGTCTCCGCTACCTTATACGTTATCCACACGGCTGCCTGGAGCAAACAACGAGCAAGGTTTTCCCACTACTTTACTTCAGCGATTTGGCGCAAAGTGTTGAACCGATGTTGGCAGCAGAAGACTCCGTAGACTATTATATTACATCGGGTATCACGAAAATCGAAAGTATGCTGAAATCAGATGATCGTTTTGCTTATTGGCCCGGTGGTACTTACGTGAACCCATGGAGCAGTATCTATGCGTCCCACTTCCTCGTCGAAGCACGAAAAGCAGGGTACGAGGTAGCCGACCGGGTTTACGACGCGATGCTCAACGGTTTAAAAGCACAGGCGAAATTCTCACCAAATACGGAAGACAACTTCAGAAGCTCACTTGGGGAAGCACAAGAGATAAGAAAAAAGATTTCATTAGCAACCTATGCCGCCTACGTCTTAGCTGCCGCTGGACACCCTGACCGAGGCACGATGCACTATCTGAAAAACAGAGGCTTGAGCGGACTCAGCGATTACAGCCACTTTCAACTTGCAGGCGCGTTCGCCCTCAGCGGCGAACTGGAAACCGCTCTGTCAATGCTACCGGTGTCAGTATCACCCAATTTTAATAAGGGTAACGGACAACGCGAAACAGGCGGAACGCTTGATTCTCCTATTCGAGCCCAAGCCATCATGTTAGACGTTCTTGCCGAAGTTAACGAAAACCACCCATCAACCCCAATGCTTGTCCAAAATCTAAGTGAGGCAGCATCTGAGGGGAACCGATGGGCAACAACACAAGAAAACGCTTTTGCGTTTCTGGCACTCGGCAAGATCCTGAAGAAACAGATGGATAGAAACTACACCGGTACCCTGACGCTCAATGGTGAACATTTCGCCGACTTCGATGCAACGGAGACACGCTATACCGATAAAGCGTGGCATGGGACGCGGGTCCAACTCACTGTCGAAGGTGAAGGAAACTGCTACTACTATTGGAGCGCGTTTGGCATCCAACGCGATTCCTTCATCGAAGAATATGAACGCGAACTACAGGTGCGCAGACGTTATTTTAACAAAGACGGTGAAGAACGGACAGGCACCTTCGGACACGGAGAACTGATTATCGCCGAGATAAACGTTAAAGCCCTCACCGCCAATCTCGAAAACGTTGTTGTCGTCGATATGTTGCCCACAGGATTCGAGATTGAGAATCCGCGGTTGGAATCCCGAGCAGGTATTCCATGGTTGAAATCACAGGATTTCAAACCGGATTATATTGATATTCGCGATGATAGGCTCATCTTCTTCGGCACATTCCCACGCCAACGCGAACGTAAATTTTATTACGCACTACGCGCCGTCACACAGGGGGAATTTACCTTACCTCCCATTGTCGCCGAGGCAATGTACGACACAACAAAATCTGCTGTAACGGGTAGTATGCGCATCGCAGTGGTTGCAGAATGATGAGAAATAGTTATCGGTCGTCAGTCATCAGTCGTCAATTTTGGCACAACTTGTGGCAGGTATGTTTCCGGTTACCGCTACAAAGTTTGTTACTGAAAACTGTTAACCGAAGACTAATAGCTCTAATGCTACCTTTCTTGTTGATTGCCATTCTCTTTATACTCGCAAACTGGTGTTTCCCGCTCCCCAAAGCGCGTCTTCATCCACCGGTATCCCAAATTGTGTTGGATAGAAACGGCGAGTGGCTTCGAGCATTTTTAGCCGACGATGGCATGTGGCGATTTAGTCGTCAGGGGATTAGCCTTCAGCCATCAGCGGTCAGAAATCAGCAAGACGGTGTAACTTCACCAGAAAACCTCTTAACTGAAGGTTTCCGAAAGCCGAAAACTATTCCCGCCGACACCTATCTCCTACATCAAGCGATGCTAACATCAGAAGATAGGTGGTTTTACTATCACTATGGTATCAACCCTGTGTCGATTGCAACAGCACTTTATGACAATTTGAAAGCGGGTAAAGTTGTGCGTGGTGGTTCAACCATCACCATGCAAGTCGCTCGGCTGATGGAACCCAAAGCGCGAAACATTCCGAACAAACTCATTGAGATGTTCCGCGCACTTCAACTTGAACATGCTTATTCCAAATCAGAGATTTTAACGTTTTATTTCAACATGCTCCCGTATGGCGGGAATATAGTCGGCACAGCAGCAGCCTCGCGATTCTACTTCAACAAACCCCAGCATGCGCTTAGCCTTGGTGAAGCCGCACTTCTCGCCGCTATTCCGAACGCCCCAGAACGTTTGCGACCTGACAGATTCCCAGAAAATGTGAGAAAGGCGCGTGAAAAAGTCCTGAACCGCCTCCTTGCCCGTCGACAAATTTCAGAACAGCAGTGGCAGGAAGCAGTTCAAGAACCGATTCCCAATAAACGCTACCCACTTCCATTCAAAGCACCACATCTCTCACGCCTGTTGGTTAAAAAAAACCGATCAAATGCGAAACTAACATCAGACGGTAGAATATACACGACAATAGACGCGAAGGTTCAGGAGACAGCTGTACGTATCCTTAGCGAATATCTTAAATCAGAGCGCAAACTCAGCTTACGTGGGTCTCATAGCACCAGCACAGGTGCAATTATCGTCATGGATACTCAAAGCCGCCACGTCTTAGCAATGGTAGGTTCGCACGATTTTTTTGACCGAGAGGCGTTAGGACAGGTAAATGGGACGCTCGCGCCGCGTTCCCCTGGTTCTGCCCTCAAACCTTTCGTCTACGCCTTAGCAATGGAACAAGGCTTGATTACACCAGAGACTTTGTTGTTCGATGTTCCTGTTACCTACGCTGGATATGAGCCGGTGAACTATGATGGAAAATATAACGGTTATATCACCGCCCGCCAAGCCCTCGCACGTTCCCTCAATGTTCCCGCCGTTAATCTTAACTCGCGCCTGGAAAACCGAACCCTCTACTCGCCTCCGATACAAGAAAGCAAAGCACGAGTTGGGGGTTCGACACTACACACTTTCCTCAAACAAGCTGGCATCTCTACACTCGCGCCTGCTCAAAAGTACGGACTTTCTATGGTGCTCGGTGGATGCGAAGTGAATCTGCTTGAATTGACAACACTTTATGCCGGTTTGGCAAATATGGGAGAATTTGGATCTTATCAACTAATGCTCTCACGAAATAGCCATCTCCCGCAACGTTTGCTCCGAAAAGAGACAAGCTTCATCATAACCGAGATGTTAACAGACTCACAACTGCCTACCAACACTGTTAAAAATCCGGAAGCCTTTGAAAGGACAATGAACCTACCCAAAATCGCGTGGAAGACAGGAACTTCTTATGGGCACCGGGATGCATGGTGCATCGGATACTCGCCGACATTAACAATTGGTGTATGGCTTGGCAATTTCAGTGGAAAGGGGACTCCGATGCTGAGCGGTACAGAGGCAGCAACCCCTATACTTTTCGCACTTTTTACTGCCTTGACAGGACAAGACACACACCGCTGGTTTACAAAGCCGGAACAATTAAAAACACGACAAGTATGTGCCCTTAGCGGTACCCCAGTTTCACCACACTGTCCTGCCCATAAGGACGATGTGTATATCCCGGGTATCTCATCTGTAGTGGTTTGCACAATTCATAAACGCATCTATGTTGACAAAGCAACAGGGTACAGTCTCTGTTCCCATTGTCGTAAGAATAGCAGTCAGCAGTCAGCAGTCAGCAGTCAGCAAAACAGCAATCAGCAATCAGCAATCAGCAATCAGCAAGAGAGTGTAACTTCAACAGAGAGCCTATTACCTGAAGGTTTCCGAAGGTTTCCGAAGGTTTCCGAAAGCCATTCTACAACTCGCACCTCACTTAGCGAAACACAAGCAAAAATATTTGAGGAATGGCCCGCTGATGCGGCGACTTGGTTGGCAGAGAATGGATTTGCCGTGTCGGTCCTGCCGGAGCATAATCCTTTATGTACCGGAACAATCGCGGGGAACGCTCCGATTATTTTATCTCCAGCAGAAGATACTATCTATTACATTCGGGAAGGGGTACCACTGGAAAACCAAAAGATTCGATTAACCGCCTCGGCTTCGAGTCGGACACAGGATCTGTTTTGGTTTTTGGATGGTGAGTTAATTTTTCAAGGGAATGCGGGGGAACAATACTGGCTCACACCCACCAAAGGGAAACACGTGTTAACTTGTGTGGATACGGAGGGCCGCTCAGCGACCCGTCCACTCCACATTTCAACTTTTTAATTAGGGTCAAATGCTCATCGTTCTGTACGGACTGGGGGATTAGTCTTTCAATAGACTAAATCCATTCCTTGTCCTACATTCCCAACCCGTACGCGTTCCACTTCCACGATGGTTTTGAGTCAAGTCTAACCAAGATCGCAACGTGTACGCTCACGAAAAACCAATGACAAAACTGATGATTGACCCCTATCGGAAGCTTCCGCCAGGATCGGACTTAAGTTTACCCCACGTCGTTGTCAGTTTACCACCCGCTTTCACAGCAAGTGCCTTCGCCATACTATCTGCGACATCGTCAGCAGTGAACGCGACACTCCACATCTTAAATTCATCAATCATACCGTTGAAGAAGTTGGCGTTGCCCTGACTTGCTGCGATACACATACCTTCGGTACCGAAATCCATGCGGGCATCTCCACCGGCTTCTGCTTCGGAATCAAGATCTCCGTTAATATACATCCACGCGGTCTTTTTGCTCTGCGATCCGACGAAGTAGTACCATTCCGATTCAAATGCGTCATAGTTGGTGACCGCCTCCAATTCGACTCCTTGCGTTGCAAAGTAGAACCCGAATAACACGCCGCCACGATTGAACGTGATATGGGGTCGTCCACCACCTTGCAAACGATAGAGCAGATCAATGCGGTTACCCCCTTCAATTTTATCGTCCGGTTTGAACCAAAACTCAATTGTCATTTCCTTTGGCTGATCAATTTTGAGTGGATCAAAGTTGACACTTCCACCATCAAAATGGAGTGCCTGACCGACGACTCCCTCTACCCATTTCGCGTTTTTCACATCACCAACAAATCCATTCGGCGAAACATCTTCCGCCTTGTTCCCTTGACCTTCATCAAAAGGTAAATAGATAAGTAAATCTTTATCCGGATCGACTGCCTCCGCGAGTACGCAACTCATCAAAAATGCGGCAACCGCCAAAAGATATGCTAATTTCTTCATATTGACTCGGTGTGAAGGTATCCGCTTGCGATGCTATTACTATTAAGCGCGATACCCACTTTTCCTCCAATTTCTTAGTAGTTAACAGTCCTCAGTTAACAGCTTTCAGTTACAAAGGTTATTGGTTTATCAAACCAACTCTTTAACTGAAAACTCCGAAAACTATTTAATATGGGGATTTCAGTTTTCCCCAAGTTGTTGTTAATTTACTGGTCGGTTCAACCGATAAAACCTCTGGTAGATAGTAGTTAACGATGAATTCACCCATAATCGCGCCCCACGAGACACCCGGATGCGGCACATCACCCACATAGGCCTGGACGAAGATGCCGAGGCGGCCGCCGGTGTCTTTGTTGTATAGCACAGCCGGTTCAACCCGCGGATCTTGATCATCATTCTCAGCAAGCGCGATCTCTAACTCCCAGGGGCTTTTTTCGTAATCCTCAAGATGGAACGGATAAGAGGTGTTATACTTTTTCAGACTCGGCACATGGTCTTTGCCTTCCTGTGTCGGAGTCATTTCAACTGGAGCACCCTGCCAAGCGTCTGGACCTTTGCCCTGCCATACGAATGCTTCTGGAACGTCGACAACATTGGGTAATGCAGCTTGTCCGTTCGTTTCATCGGGTCCTTCCGACGTATAAAAGGTATATTCACCCGTATTGAAAATCGTATTACCCGCATCAAGGAACTCTTCAAGAAGCGAGCCATCAGGT
Source organism: Candidatus Poribacteria bacterium (assembly GCA_026713385.1). Classification (GTDB taxonomy): domain Bacteria; phylum Poribacteria; class WGA-4E; order WGA-4E; family WGA-3G; genus WGA-3G. The sequence continues at coordinate 6,107 of JAPOOP010000186.1, forward strand.
TTTGCGTTACCAATTGGATAAATTGTTGAAGGGGTGATCCCTGTCAGAATCAAAGTATTCCCACCACCTTCTGTGTGTGCCTTGACCCAATCTGCTAACCCCTTAATATCCTTGGGGTCAAAAGCCGTTAGGTTTACCTTATTATCAATAATCTTAATCAAGGCATCAATTTCCTCTTGGGCGCCTTTGGGATCTTCACGCGCCCAAGGATGTGAGTCCGTATGAACCGCAAAATTGAAATTGGCTTCAACCTGCGTAGAAATCAAAACTGTAAGAAAAAGAATAACCAGTCTCTTCATTGTCTTTCTCCTATATGTTGTAGGCGGGCACGGAACCCGCCTCGCGTTTATCTACTTTTTAATTCACCCCACAGTGTCGTTAATTTGTCAGCAGGTTCCACTGCTGTCGGTGGGATGCCTTCACCATTAATCTCAACATATTCATACGCAACGGTTGAATCCCTGCCCCCTAAGCCGGGACGCCCTTTATCGTAGGTCTTATCCTGGTTTTCAACCATCAGTTTCCCATCAATGTAGGTTCTGAGAGTTTCGCCTTCTGTTTCAAAAACAATTGTATATGCATCGCCACCTTTGGTGTCTTTGGAATCGGGACGTTTCGGACGCGGACCACCGGTAATCTCATTCCCAGCACCGCCTTGAAACATGAAAAGCGAGGTGGTATGCGAGTTATAGCTGATTTCCATAAAATAGAAATCCACTGCTGGTTCCTGCGTCCGAACAAACAGATGGAAATAAGGTCCATCAATCTTCCGTGCCTTAACTTCCATTCGGTAATCCGTCCAGTTTTCTTCTCCAAAGTAGATGCCTGAATTCTGTCCACCGGCAACGGTAAGTTCAAGCATACCGTCTTTCACCTTTGCAGTTGCCTGCGGTCCCAACTCCCAATCTGCAATCTCCTTGTCACTATCAAACTCATAGCGAATCGCCTCTGCGGTGTGCCCAATTAGCATAAAGCCTAAGCAAATGCACGCGTAAACCCATTGGATATTCAACTTTCTCATGAGAGATTCTCCTTAGATTTATACCCGGAGCATCGAATATTCCATCTTTGCGCTAAACAAAACGTAGGACGCTCGCGGTCGTCACAAAGTGGATAGGTCACGTTTTCTCGTTCCAATTATCTTACATAAACATGTCAAAATTGTCAACTTTAAACAGATTCACACTCAGAGGCTTTATCCGCGAATCGCAGCGAGTGTTAGACACCCCCACCCCACGACAAATGCCAATCCGCCGATCGGAGTGATTGCACCGAGCCATCGAATACCGGTGAGGCTAAGGATATAGAGACTCCCCGAAAAAATCAGGATACCTGCGAAAAAGCACCATCCAGATGCAGTTGTAAGTTGGTTCTGCCACTGCGATACCGCCCACGCAGCAGCAATCATCCCCAGACTGTGATACATCTGATATCGCACTGCTATTTCAAACGTCTCAAGCATCTCCGGTGAGAGTTTCGACCGCAGGGCATGCGCCCCAAATGCCCCAAAAACAACACCCAGTAGACTCAAACCTGAACCGAACGCAAAGAAAAGATTTTGCATAGATGCCTCCTTTTTAATTCGCAGTCAGCCATCGGCGGTCAGCAGTCAGGAAGCGGTACCTGATACAGATAACCTCCAAAACCAATACATTGATAGCCTTATGCTGCGCGCTTACAATTCTAACTCCAGTCTAAAACCATCCTCATTATACCGTAAATTAAATATCTCATGTCATAATGTTTTTGCAAAAGCGGGACGCTCCTTTAAATATTTACTTGACATTTTTGCCAGACTATGCTATGATTTAGTTTTAAACGGCGTAGCTCGCTCTATTCCGTGTGGTTAACAGTAAAAGGAGAAATTTTTGGACGTATGAAACAATACAGGACAGACCAGATCCGAAACATTGCAATTATCGCGCATTCAGGCGCAGGCAAAACATCACTCATTGAAGCGATGCTTTACAATGGTGGTGCTATTGAGCGAATGGGGGCTGTCGATAGTGGAAATTCTGTAGCTGACTATGCCGCTGACGAGATTGAACGTAAAACGACCCTCAATTGTTCAGTTTGTATTGCAGAATGGGAAGAACATAAACTAAATCTGATTGATACCCCGGGCGCAGAAGATTTTTATGGCGACCTCCACAGTGTACTCCGAGTCGTCGACGCGGTTGTTGTCGTTGTTGATGCAACAACCGGTGTCGAAGGTGGAACCGAAAAGGTATGGGAGGTAGCGGACAAATACGAATTGCCGCGCCTTATCTTTATCAATAAAATGGATAAGGAGAACGCCAACTTTGAAAACGCACTCTCAACCGTTGAAGACATCTTAGAAACCCGGGCGGTCCCTGTTCAACTCCCGATCGGTCAAGAAGACCAGTTTGCCGGCATCGTTGATGTCATACAGATGGCGGCTTATCTGCAACCCGATGGAAGCAAACGCGCTGCAAAAGCCGAAATACCCGCAGACCTGGAGACAGAGGCTGAAGAAACTCGCGAAGCACTTGTCGAAGTCGCTGCAGAAAGCGACGATGAACTCATTGAGAAGTTTTTTGAAGGTGAACTATCGGATGAAGAGATTCAGAATGGTTTGCAACTTGGGATTTCCGAGAACCAGTTTACCCCTGTGCTTTGTGGTGCTGCCTTGAACAATATCGGCGTGCAACAATTGATGGATACACTGTTGACGGGCTGTCCATCTCCGGTTGACGTAGGCGCGGTCACATCTGCAGAGAATGAAGAGGACAGTCGCGAGCCATCACCGGATGCACCGATGTCCGCCGTTGTATTCAAATCAATTGCTGACCCGTTTGCAGGGCAATTAAGTTTCTTTCGTGTCTACTCCGGCATATTACAAGGGGATACTCAGGTCAGCAATTCGACGCGAGGACAAATTGAACGTCTCGGAAAAACGGCGTTCATGAACGGTAAGGAGGCGATCAGCACACCACAGGTAGAAGCAGGAGACATTGGCGCGCTCACGAAACTTGCGGCGACCCAGACCGGGGATACGCTCTGCGACAGAGATACGCCCATCCAGCTGACAGGTGTTGATTTCCCAAACTCCGTCATCTCCTATGCCATACACCCAACGCGTGAAGGCGACGATGAAAAGTTAATGACATCACTCACACGGATGTCCGAAGAAGATCCGACGTTTAGGATTGAGCGGAACGAAGTTACGAAACAACTTCTCATCTCTGGGCTCGGAGACCTGCACATTAATATCAATCGGGAACGAATGGCAGACAAATTCGGAGTCGAGACAGAACTCTCACCGCCAAAAGTGCCCTATCGGGAAACAATTCGCAGGAGAGTCCAAGGCGTCCAAGGCAGACATAAACGCCAATCCGGTGGAAGAGGGCAGTTCGGCGATGTCACGATTAATCTCGCCCCTTTGCAACGCGGTGATGGTTTTGAGTTTGTTAACAACATTGTTGGTGGTGCGATCCCGCGCAACTATATCCCTGCTGTCGAAAAAGGCATCCGCGAGAGAATGGACAGAGGTTTGCTTGCAGGCTTCCCAATCGTCGACATCCAAATTGACCTCTATGATGGCAAGTACCACCCTGTTGATTCTTCGGATATGGCGTTCCAGATCGCTGGTTCTATCGCCTTTGCTGCTGCTGCCGAACAATCAGATCCGTGTTTGCTCGAACCGGTGATGAGCGTCGATATCACGGTGCCCGAACAGTTCATGGGAAGCATTATCGGCGACCTGAACGGACGACGTGGACAGGTAATGGGTGTTGAACAGATGGGGA
>JAPOOP010000232.1 GCA_026713385.1 Candidatus Poribacteria bacterium
AATCTATTCAAAAAGTTGCGCGACCGGACATGCAAAGCCTTCAACGACATCCTCACCTGTCAATGTGTCTTCACGCGTAAGCACCGTGAAATCCGTTTCAGAGCGGTAAACCATGACCGTCTTCGCGACGGGTTCAATCACCCAGACCAGACGTGTCCCTGCCCTCAGATAAGCCAACGCCTTTTTGGTGACATCGTAGTGTTTATCTGTCGGCGAGACGACTTCAACCGCCAGATCCGGCGGCACCGGTGAACCCTTCTCTCTATTCTCGGGTAATCGAGCCTCCGACACAAACGCAATATCCGGCTTCACCAATCTATCTCCCAAGTCGAAAGTCGTTTCGGCAATATACAAACGTCCTAACTGATTTTCACGAATGTGCAGACCTAAGTTTAAATGAACATTGCTACTGATTTCACCGTGTTCCATGGATGGTGGGGACATCGGAACCAATTCTCCTTTTATATATTCATACCCCTCTATATCGTTTTCAAGAAATTCATCCAATGTCATTGGAATTGTGTGTGCCGCTGCCTCTTGCGTAGATTCAGGGTTGGTTTCGGAATTAGGCATCAGTTTTCTCCTTTTAACTTCGTATTAGGCACTACTTCTACAGTCATTCCAGAACTTACGTATGACGAATAGCATCAATAGGAGTCATCTTCGCGGCTTGGCTGGCGGGGTAGTAACCGAAAAAGATACCTATCGCTGTACCTGCCGCAACGGAGATGAGCACGGCTTCGAGGGTAACGACTGAAGGCCAGGAAAGTTCATTAAAAAATTGACTCACCGCCCATGCGAAGCCTTTCCCTACCACAGCACCGAACGCGATACCGAGCAAACTCCCTATTACACACAATAGCACGGATTCGGTGAGAAACTGCAAACGGATGTCTAAACTCTTGGCACCGACGGCTTTCCGCAACCCGATTTCCGGGATCCGCTCCGTTACCGAAACGAGCATGATGTTCAGAATACCGATACCCGCTACAATCAACGCAACAGACGCAATAACGACGAGAACCATCTCTATAATGAAAATGATCCTTCGACCGCCTTCAATCCCCTTTTTTGCGTTCCACGTTCGGAAAAAAGTGTCGTCATCCCCGTGGTTACGCATGATGACGGTTTTCACTTCCTTCAATGCCTGCTCAACTAACTCGATACTCTTGGCACGCGCCATGATAGCCCCAACCCGATTACGTCCGCCAAAACGGGTTTGTGCGGTTGTAATGGGAATGAAGATCATATTATCGTCACTTCTGCCTTCCTCCAACCCATCACCACGACTCTCCATAATGCCAATAACAGTAAAGCGTTTGTTATCAATACCGACCTCCTGACCAATGGGGTCCTGCCCTTTAAATTGCTCTCTCCAGACCTTTGCTCCGATGACACAGACCTTATTCCAGAAATCCATGTCGGTATCGGCGATGAATCTGCCGTATTCAGTCTGCCATCGTCGGACATCTTGGTATTCATTCGTTGTCGCACGCATGTAGGTTCGCTGGTGTTTTCCCTCGACTTCAAAGTCTATCGGATGACTTCTTTCAACGGTGGCTACCTCAACAGAAGGACAGTCCGCCAGAATGTCGTGCAGATCTCGCATCTCCAGATAATGTGGACTCGTATTGCGTTGCCAACGGTTATTCTTTTCAATATACCCGGGTCG
>JAPOOP010000185.1 GCA_026713385.1 Candidatus Poribacteria bacterium
CCGTCATGCTTACCGAGGACATTGCCCTCTTCATCTATAATATCGCCACCGTGAATTTTCTCAGGGACCCTGTCCTGAAGGAAACGCCGATAGTTGGTGTCAGCAACGAAACAGAGTTCTTGGCTTTCAATCTTTTCAGCGGTTCGCAACTGATACTTCCGGGCGAGGTCGCGAACCTCGGTTTTCGTGTATTCACCGAGTGGCATCATCGCACAGCGCAACTGCTCTTGTGTGAGCCCGGCGAGAAAGTAGGATTGGTCCTTGCTGACATCGCGTGCTTTGCGTAAGAGATAGCGTCCCGTTTCTGGGTGCTGTTCAACGCGAGCATAGTGTCCCGTGGCGATGGCATCGCACTCCAAGGTCTTGGCGAGGTCGAGGAGCCTCCCAAACTTCAGTTCTCGGTTACATACCATACAGGGACTGGGGGTTCTGCCGATGAGGTATTCCTCTACGAAATAGTCGATAATCTGTTCGCGGAAAGCGTCCTCGTAATTCACACCGTAGAACGGGATGCCGAGTTGCGTGGCGACACGGCGTGCATCCTCAATGCCTTCAAGCGAACAGCAGTTGGGACGTTCCGGCTCTACCTCGATTGTATCGGGCGCGCCGAGGCGCATCGTGATGCCCGTGACATCATAACCTGCGTCTACCATCATAGCAGCAGTGACGGAACTGTCTACGCCACCGCTCATTGCGACAAGAATCTTTTCCATTTTTTAAATAATCCGCAAAGCGTTAAACCAAGCAATTGTTTAAGTCCAAAGTTTAGTTTTCTTTAGCGATTGCTCTTTAATTTACCCCATGTCGTTGTGAGCTTGTCCATTGGGTCCACAGCAGCCGCTTCGGTACCAGGCGTTAGGAATACCCAGTACATAGGAGCCAAGTTCGCAGGGGCATCGTTGTTACCACCGAGAGATATGTCGCCTGCGGGAAACTCCTTGCTCCGAAGGACGAAAATATCGGTATCCTCTTCATTCGTTTGGACTAAGTGATAGACCCCCAGCTAAAGCGTGGGGGCTTCCGCAAAGTTAAGCGAAAGCATTTGTGGAATTGAGAAGCGGACTGGTCGCTTCAACGGAGCAGCCTACGATTTGATTAAACAAAACAATAGGTCTAACGACTCCTAACCCAAAGGAAGCTATCCCTTCCTTAAGAATGTTCAGTGCAGCGTTTTGGTCTCTATCCAAATGTGTATGACACTTCGGACACTGCCAATGACGGTCTGCTAAGGTGAGTTTATCGTTTTTATGTCCACACACAGAACAGCATTTTGTAGAGGGGGTCCAACGATTTATCTTCAGCACAGCGCGTATCCGCTTCTTTGCCTGATACTTAAGTTTCTGAAGGAACTCTCCGAAGGCAAGGTCGGAGACCTGTTTACCCCAAAGCCGTTTCATACCCTCAAGGTTCAGGTCTTCAAAGAACAGAATATCGAACTGACGGCACAAGTCTATGGCAAGTTTCCAGTGGTGGTCTGTTCTCTGATTTGCCGTCTTCTTATGGATACGTGCAACGTTCTTACGTTCGCGTTCTCTGTTGTTAGACCCTTTGACTTTACGGGAATGTGCCTTTTGTGCTTTCGCTAACTTATCAGCGTTCTGTGTATAGAACATGGGAGAACCGTAGCGTTCACCGTCACTGCCAGTCAGGAAGTCTTTGATACCCATATCGAACCCTTCGGCTTTACCCGTCTTGGGTTCGGGTTTGACTTCACTATAGTCTTCAGTGACGGTAATATACATATCTCCGAGGGCGTCTCTTGTAACTTGAACCTGTTTGATTTCGCCTGCTATGGGACGGTGCAGGGCGAAACGATACCAACGTCCGTTCAATCGGATTTTATACGTCGGGTGATTTCTTTCGTGCTTTTGTTTATCTAATACTTTTTCAAGGGGAACTTGTGTGCCATCAAACGTCATCCCTCTGTGTTTCTTGCACGACTTAAACTGTGGGTGTCCTCTGCCTAAGGTCTTCATTTCTCTAAAAGATTGTGATAGACGCTTCAACATATTTTGTAAGGTCCATGAGTAGGGGATATTCCAATGTTGATACTTCTCAAGTTTCTTGAGTTTCGTCAAATGGGCAGACATTTTGCGATACGAAAGACCTTTACCATATCTGCGGTAATATCGCATAGAGATCGCCAAAAAACGATTACGCACAACACCAATGATATTCAAATCATCGTGCAAGTGGCGCAACGTCTTATCTTTGAAAAGTTTATGAGTCGTGTTTCGCATGGAATGTCAGGTATCAGGCATTTATCCCCTTACAAGTGGGAGGCAAGCCCGCAACCTTGCGGTTACGCTTGTAAAGCTTGCCAACCTGATACTATTAATTCTACCATAATTTTAGACATTTGTCAAATCTTTTTAAGCAAAGGTTTGGTCTAATTCAATAGGGCGGTGTCTACATCCCCCAGCTAAAGCAAGGGGGTTTTGACACCGAATTTTGATAA
>JAPOOP010000184.1 GCA_026713385.1 Candidatus Poribacteria bacterium
ACACCAAATCACGTGATATTGACAACTATAGATTGTTTTCTGCGTTGTTCGGTAATCACGCTTTTTGTTAGCGATTTTGAGTGGCATAATATCTTACCTTTCTATTATAGTGTATAGGATGTTATACCACATTTTGATTAGGTTGTCAAATTTATTTTCTATCAGGGTCTTCGCCGTCTACATCCCGCAAGCTAAAGCATGGGGATTTGACGGGGGAGCGTTAAATCATACCCTGTTCCTTCAATTTCGCCAGTAATTCTGCTTGCGTCCCTGTTCCTTTGCTTGAGTTGCATGCGCCACAGAGCAGTTGCAAGTTATCAGAGTCGTCGGTCCCGCCGTGCTTACGGGGTATGATATGGTCGACTGTCATATTTCTAAATGGAAACTGCGTTTGGCAACCATTACACAAGCCTTCTTGCTTGCCATACAAAGTGTGCTTGTGTGTGCGATAATTCGGCAGCTTTTCATTCCGTTTAGGGATGTCGGTGCGGTGGATGACAGGTCCAAAAAGCCCTACCTCCTTCTCCAAGCGCATCCGCACTAAGGCAACCGCCTTTTCTGAAATATCGATACCGATCCACTGTCGTTTGAGACGTTCCGCTGCGACACACGTCGTAGCACACCCACAGAATGGATCTAGGACAACACCCCCCTCATTGCTACTTGCCTTGATAATACGCTCAAGCAACACAATCGGCTTCTGCGTAGGATAGCCTGTACGTTCCTCTCCTGTAGCAGGACGTACATCATCCCAGATATTCCCGTAAGACGGGCCTTTGTAGTCTTTGAGGTACTTTCGCCGCTCGAGTTTTCCATCAGAACGAATTACAATGTTTCCTTTTTGATATTCCTCCTCCAAACGTTCTTTGCTCAACCGCCATCCGGAGGGATGTGGATTCACGAATCCACGCCATTTATAGCAAAGATTTGGACGAGCACCCATACCTGGCGTGGACCAAATATGGGATGAGTCATTGTAATACCGATCGCCATTCTCATCAATATGTTTAAATTTCTTTAAGATTTCGGCTCCTGTTAGTTCTCTTTCTGGGCGCAACGCCGTGGCCGGTGATGCCGCGTAATATAGGAGGATATCAGCGTTATTGCCCCACCGTGTGCTGCGATGCTGCGACCCTTTTTGCGTAGATGTTGCACGTCTCCACGTGATTTCGGACCGGAAGTTGTTCTTTCCGAAGACGCTGTCCATCACTATCTTCAGATAATGGCTTGCAGTCGGATCGCAATGTAGATAGAGACTGCCGGTCTTTCTCAAGACGCGTTTCATTTCCAGCAACCGCACCGCCATCATGATGAGATAAGACTTCATGCTTTTCCCGTGCGTCAACTCAGCCGTATGAATGGCTTGATATAACGCAGGCTCTCGGTCAGCAATCTCACCGTGCCATGCGTTATCAACATCCGACAGCGTCCACGTGTCTTTAAACGCTGCACCTGCTGCTTGACTCCCGATGGGTGCGGCGTAGTTACGATTGGAATTGAAAGGTGGATCGAGATAAATCAGATCTATTGACTCGCTGTCCATCCCTCGTAGCACAAACAGGTTATCATTCTCAAATATCGTTCGATTTTTAATGTCCATTTCAAGATATGCTGTGTAATATACCCGTGGTTTGTGGAACGACTAAGAGGGTCCCCGTTCCGTAGAAAATCTGTGAGACTTCGTCTTTTACCGCTCAACCCAACCTACGAAAATTATCCTTTCAAGACATGTTTACCGATAAGGTTCCAAATCAATCCCGGGATATGCATCCTCAAGACGTGCAAGAGCGTCCGGTGTGTAGTATGCATCACCAGGAGCGGGCCACCCCAAAACGCGTCGCACGGCAGGGGTCGTCTTTATGACAAACTTCATGTAGTTCGGGCTACTCCACCCCGGCACGGGACGCGTCGTTTTGCACCAATCGTCATTGTCGGCACGATGGAAGTGATAGCCCATCCATCCGCGCTGTCTACTTTTGTTCTGAAAGGGTTGCGCGGCGTGAACCAAGTAACTGGAACGGAATGCAACACTCCCCGCTTTCGCCGTAAGGGGGATCGGATCCGCGAGTTCTCCTTTAAATTCCCGTAAGTCAGGAATACCCATTCCACCTGCTCTGCCCGGATACTTCGCCCATATTTTATCCAACTGGTTCTGTGAACCTGGGCAGACAAGCATCGGTGCACCGTCCAATTCGACGTCATGTGGGAAGATAGCGGACAAAATATATCCATAGCGTTGCCAATCCGGGTGCGGGGGCAAAGGTGAGTTCGTCGCATTATCAATGTGGTAACCCTGCCACAGATGTTCACTATGACGGCTATCGGTGAGTCCTTCTCGGAGAAAGATTTGCCCATAACCGAGCCGAATTTCTTCCGTGCCTAACAGTTGCTGTGCGATTCCAAGGTATGCCTCGTTTTCGAGCAGTTTGTCTACCGCCTCTAAACCCGTCGGAAAATGCAGTGCCTGACCGAAGGGACCCGCAAGTCGTTGCATCGCATCGTTCTTCTCATAAGCACTTTTTAACGCTTCCGGTTGTGGGTCCCATTTCGCTCGATATTCAGCGTAAGTCAATCCATCATAAGCATTTCTTTCGATCTCTTCCAGCGCGGGCACAAACGCTTCCGGTGAAAACACGTTGGGCACCACGATTATTCCATCCTGTTTCCATGCTGCCAATTGTTCCGTTGTCAGTTGCATGACATCTACCTCCCTGTGAACGTCTCCCATTTGTCCTCTTGGACTGCTTCATCGTCTGTCTTTTGTTGAATCGTCTGCCACCATTTCCAATTTTCGACGTACCACTGGATCGTCTCACGCATACCATCTTCAAATGCAATAGTCGGTTTCCAACCCACATCACGGGTGATCTTGCTTGAATCCAAGAGATAACGACAATCATGCCCGGGTCGGTCAGGAACATAAGTTTTCAGATGCTGTGGTTTGTCAAGAATATCCAATATGAAATCGCTAATCTCTTCAATACTCTTCTCCACGCCACTCCCGACATTGTAGGTCTCGCCAATTTTGCCGTACGTGAGAACTGCCGCGATTGCCCGGCAGTGATCCTCAACGTGCAACCATTCGCGTCGGTTATGACTGCTTCGGTAGAGCGTTAACGGTAAATCTTGGATTGCATTCGTTGCAAAGAGTGGAATGAGTTTCTCCGGATGCTGATACGGACCATAGTTGTTCGCACAATTGGAAATCGTTATCGGCATACCGAAGCTATGAAAGTAGGCGTTCACGAGATGATCCGCTGCCGCTTTAGAGGCATTGTAGGGTGTCTGTGGACGATAAGGTGCGGTTTCACTAAACCTATCGGGTGAATCTAAAGGCAGTTCACCATACACCTCACATGTAGAGATGTGATGAAACCGCTGCACGCCGTACTTCCGAGACGCATCCAGTAACACCTGCGTCCCTATCACGTTCGTTTCGAAGAACCGCCGCGGATGCAAAATCGCCCGACTGTTGTGTGACTCTGCAGCGAAATTGACAATTACGTCCGGACCCTCTGTTTCCAGAATGTTTTCCACAAGGGCAACGTCCAGAATGTCGCCGTGCACAAACCTGTACCGTTTTGGGTAATGGGTTTCCGCTATGTCTGTTAGATTAGAGAGATTTCCAGCGTACGTCAGCCGGTCAAAGTTGACAATCGCATCGTCCGAATTGTGTTGTAGCCAATATCGGATGAAGTTGGTACCGATAAACCCAGCACCACCCGTGACCAATAATTTCATCAAAGTTTTCCTTCCGAAAGGTCGGATAGGGTCATCCAATCTGGATCTATTTCGTCGACCTCGGTGATGTCATCTTCAGATATCGCGAGTGCTTTGTCTATCATCTGCTTTTTCAAGTGGGTCTCTGCTGATTTTCTTTTTCCTGTCGGCGCGAGAATGTCTAAATCTACTTTTTCATGTGCCGCGGCGACCTGTTTTTGAGCCTGGTTGAGTTCGTGGCGAACAAAGATAAAATAAGCATCATCACCGTTTGGCATGTCGTCAAGCGACTCAAGAAGATTTAGAAATGTATTCGTTTCGTTTTCTTCTAACCATTTCATTGACTCAGCAAAGGCAACTCGCGTTCTATATTGATACATGTTATGATTGCGTTCTCGCAGGACAGACCAAAGCCGTTTCACTCGGTTGATATGTTGTTCTGTTAGTGTGCCTTCGCCATTAAGGGCAAGTTTTCGTCTTTTCCGTTCTGCTTTTGCCGCTACGCGTTCCGCTGCCTGCTGCTCTTCTCGTGCCGCATAGTCCTCTAATAGTGCCTGCTCGCGTGCTTTCCTCTGGGCATCAAATCGAGCGTAAAGTGCCGCAACTGCCGGTTCTATCATAACAGTCTTAAATTTTTCCGGATCCCGGCGTTCAACGTACAACAACGATTCATAAGCAAGCGGATCCGCATTCGGCGAATTTAACGTCGCCAGTCGTAAGACTCGCTCGGCATGCTGTTCTGTCTTTGTGCCGACGCCATTCAAACGTAATTTACCGCGTTTTTTTGCCATCAAGCCGCTCCTTCTACTTGTGTTGAACAACTATATCTTATCAAAAATGAGTGTGGTCTGTCAATCTAAATTAGTTTTTATGGGTATGTAAATATTTCGGCAGTGTTCTGCTGTGGAAACGGTGTTTCTACCAAAGCCCTCGTCAAAACACATAGCACTTTCTTCGGCTTGCTGCTACAGAGAATCCTGATCTCTCTAAACATATCATGCCGCAGAAGCCCCTTGGCGTATTTAGTGTCAAAAACTTTACACACCTGAAAAGGATAAAATAGTTGACCAATAATCGTGAATATCATAGAATAAAAGTCAAGTCCAAATCGTAATACTTTAGCAGTGCAGGGTCCCGTGCCTTGCGAAGGGGAAAATAATGCGCCAACGCAAATTAGGGAATACAGGGTTAACCGTTTCTGAAATCGGCATGGGAACATGGGAACTCGGAGGTCGTGAATGGGGAGACATCGGTGAAACCGATGCCGTTGATCTCCTCCGATACGCCTTTGAAAGTGGTGTTACCTATTACGATACGGCAGACCAATACGGCGGAGGTCGTGCTGAACGAATCCTGGGTGAAGCCTTTTCAGCTCTCGGCAATAGAGTTACCATTGCAACGAAACTTGGCTATGAATTGGATTCCGATGGCTGGATTAGCCACGGATGGGAACATCCATCGTTCAATGTCTCACCGGATTACATCCGCATGGCAGTTGAAGGGAGTCTCACGCGATTGAAGCGGGATGTAATAGACATCTATCAATTCCACTCACCTCCGCCTGCAGAGGCGTGGGATGACGCGTTTGGGACAATGGAAGAACTCAAAACCGAAGGGAAAATTCGCTTTTATGGGTTGGGTCTCGGAAGTGAGGCAGATGCGCTGAAGGCAATAGAAGAAACCGGTATTTCTTCGTTGATGCTCACCTACAACATTCTCACCCAAGAGATGGCAACTCCTGTGATGGAAACCGCCGCCGAGAACGGTGTCGCTGTTGTTGTTCGACAGCCGTTATCGTCAGGTTTACTCTCTGGGCAACTCGGTCCGGACACCGTCTTTGCGGAGAACGACTATCGAAAGACGTGGTCTCGTGAGAAATTTCTCGCCGATCTGGAGCGGGTAGAACAGGTTAAAGCGATCGTTGGGAATAAAGCGCGCAGTCTTCCACAAGCCGCCCTCAAATTCATTTTGGCACACCCAGCCGTCTCTTGCGTTGTTCCAGGGATGATGACCCCTGCACAAGTTGACGACGGGGTTGCGACTTCGGGTGCGGGGTCTTTGCCTGCCGACATTTTGAAGCAATTACGCAACGATTGAAGGAGGCACTATGAAGGTTATCGCGGATCTCTGTGTTGTTCCAATGGGAGTTGGTGTCTCAGTCTCGAAATATGTCACGGCGTGTGAAAAAGTGCTGAAGGAAGCAGGCTTGGAAACAAAACTGCACGCTTACGGCACCAACATCGAAGGCGAATGGGATGTTGTATTTGCAGCAATTCGGCGGTGTCACGAAGTCGTTCATGAGATGGGGGCACCCCGAATTACAACCACACTCAAATTTGGCACACGCGTCGACAGAACACAGACAATGGACGATAAAGTTAGCAGCGTCCAAAAACAATTGCAGGCAGAATGACTGATGTACATCTTCAAGTTTAAGTGAAAAATAAATTTGACTTTTCTGGTAACCCGTGCTAAACTATTTCCGTTAGTTGAACAGAAACGATAATCAAAATATGGAGGTTAATTTAAAAAATGAAAAGCAGATTTATGCTTTTGGCAGTGTGTGCTATCGGAGTTCTTCTTATGGCACAATTTGCTACTGCCTTAGACAAAATTGAAGGTCCTTGGTATTGGATGATCACCGAGAGTCCCGCTGGCGGTGGTGGTGCCGCCGTAACAGATGAAGACGGTATCGACGAGGCAACAAAGGGTAAACTAACCGAGGAAGATGTCGCAGAACAGGGCATTACAAAGGATATTCTGAAGGTCAAATTTGCCGAAAATTACGAATGGACCGAGGGAGAAATCGCCCCAGCCGGGGGGAACAACATCAATGATATGCTCATAAAGATTAAGTTGGGACCCGGCGGCGATGTCAATGACCACTGTTCCTACGCCGTAATCAACGCTGTATCAAAAACTACGAAGAAGGGTGCTGAAGCCCGTGTCGGCAGCGATGATTCCGTCAAGGTCTGGATGAACGGTGAAGAGGTTCACAAAAACCCTGTCAACCGCGGTGCTGGTGATTTTCAGGACACTTTCGAGGTGGATATTAAAAAAGGCGATAACGTTTTCATGGTTAAAGTCTGTGAACGCGGCGGTGGTTGGAGCATGTTCGCCGGGATCGACGCGCCTTTGGAATATAACCTGGAGTTTAAGGGACTTCCCGTTGAACCTGCTGGCAAATTAGCAACACAGTGGGCAGAAGTCAAAAGTTCTTACTAAGTTGGTATTTTAGCCGGTATTACCGTTCCGGGCACTCACAATTCGGAAGCGTTTTTATCGGCTAAAACTGCATAAAGTTTTTTGTGCTTGATTTAATTGTGGTATATTTGTTAAACTAATCTAAATATGTTGTCCTATCTTTGTAAGCATCGGTACAATATTGTAGCCGCGATTTCTGATTGAGGTACAG
>JAPOOP010000182.1 GCA_026713385.1 Candidatus Poribacteria bacterium
CCGTCTGAACCGACAGGTGGGGACAATACTATTGATGTTCCTCATGTTGTTGAGACTCGAATTATCTTTCCTCCATCAGTATCACCATCACCTGAACCAGTAGAACTCTCTCCACAACCTTTATTGGTAACGGAATATATGATGCGTGATGGTGGATTTGAGAGATTGCCAACATGGATTGAACTTTACAATCCGAGTGAGAGGGAAGTGTCTCTCGATGATTGGACTTTCACGTGGGTTACGCGTAAGTTTGTGGGACTACCTTACGATCACCACGTGGTGGTTATCAAAGATTTCGTTATTCCGGCGAAAACGGTTGTCATTCTCGCGTCAAAGACGACGACACGTTTCGCAGGAATCAAAGAGGATCAGGTCTATGATCTCGGCATCCTATGCGGGAGATGCTTAAAACAAGGTTGGCAAATAGCCAACAGAGATAAGAAAGAAATCTATGCGACAGGTTCAGTTTTCGGTAAACCGCCACCGTTAAAACGAGGTTCATGGAAAGAAAGGGAATCTTGGCAGGTCTACAAGCATGAAAACCCTAAAAACCACTACTATGGTCGTTCAAACGACATAGGATCGCCCGGCTTTTATGAACAACCTGTCCCACAAGCACCGAGTGCGGTAGGAATGATACACGTTGGCATTTGGGCAGCGTTGAAAAGGAGATAGTATGGATGAAGGCACACGAGACTGGCTTACGAAAATAGAGGCTCAACTTAATGGTTTGAACAATATGACCATTGAAAAGTTGTCTTCGATCACGACGAAGTTAGACATCTACTTGCCCAAACAAACCGATCAAGAAAATCGTATCAACAAATTAGAAGATATTGATATTATGTTCTTAGACGCACGAGAGAAGAACGCAGAAAACAACGCGAAGAAGGCTATCAGCAGGCAATTCAAGAGGTCTCGGAATGGAATAGCCGCCGACTTGAAGCCGAAGCGCGTGGAGAAGCATTTACAGAGCCGCCACCTGAAAAAGATACCGTAAAACCTCAAAAGAAAAAACGGTTCATTTTCTTTTAGTCAAGTGCCGAGTCTATACAAACTGAAATTCTGCTTGAACGTAGTTGTCCGTTTGGACCGGCTCATTCCCTTCTGATTTGATGATCTGATACGCATACCCAAGTGTATGATTGTTTCCGAAGTATCCATCAAGCAAAAAGTACCGAAGAGGAGATAAATAGTGTTAAAGTTTAGGTTGATCGTCACAATAGTTTTTGTTTCGTTGCTTTTAGGTTGCGGACCCGGTAAACTTGAACAGACAGTTGCCGAGGGAAACCGCAAATTAGAGGAACGACGAGAGCGGGATCGTATAAAAGCCGAGATTGAGAGTGCCGCAGCAGAGAAACGTTGGCAGCAGACGCTTGTGGAAATGAACCGTAAACGGGAAGCAGAGGCTGAACAATCACGACAACAGGCAGAATACGATTACGAATTATCACGATTAGATGCAGAGAATCGTAAACTTGAGATTGAGAATGAACTCCGTAAAGCCGAGATTACGTCTGAAAAAGAAATCCGTATCACTGAGATTACGTCCCAGGCCGAAATTAAGAAATATCAAATTCAGGCGTATGAAAGGATCACTACAGAGAAAATTAATGCTCAAGCGAATCTCGAGGAAGCAAAGCTGCTTTCAAGAGTGGGTGTAGAACAAGCTCGGATGCAAGCGTTAATTGGAGCCGTCCAGATGCGACTGGAGAGCAAAACGAAATCTGAGGAGATTGAAGCTGCCAGACAAATTGAAATTGCGAACAGCATTGCATCCGCTGAAATCGCTCGCGCTGAAACGATTCGCGCTAAGAACGCTGGTGTTGAAGAAACGGCACGTGTTGAGGCGGCAGCTGCGGTTGCAATTGTCGATAGAATCAGCCGTGCAAAAACCGAAGAAGAGTTGATAAAATATGCGGCAACGGTTGCAGTTTTTAGTCAGTCTGTCCCGCAAGGATACTATGATGCCGATGGTTACTTTATTCAGACAAACTAAGTTTTTGCGAATTCGCAACACAAATGATTGGGTTTTGAACGGTTTTGATAGGCGATTTTTGAAATCCTTACTCTGAAATTTCAGGGTGGATGGAGAGTGTTGTTATCTGAATCAGGATTTTCAGGATTAGAGGATAGACAGGATAACGTCTGTAAGAATACCAATTTTCACAGGGGTTTTTTATCAGCGTAGGCGGGCCGTGGGTTCCCAAAATACAATATACCCTTTCTCCGTGAAAAAACAGATGTGAAATTATATTTAACCCATCGTATTAGTATTCTTAATCAAGAGAGTGCATGTTGCTGTGCCGCCAACTCCTCATACACAATCTTGGCGATGTCGGGACCTACTGCTTGGAGTTTATCCTCCAACCCTGCCTCTTGGATACGGACAGTGGCGATGAATGCACCTTTGTACAGATCAAGCGGAAACCCTTCTTCTTGTTTGACACCATTGATGGCATATCGAACACGCTCCATGAAGAGCGGACCGCGCCTCTCATGGTATTGGAGCTCTACGCCGAGAAGTTCGATAGAGTCAGTGAAGGGCACGCGCCCTGCCA
>JAPOOP010000181.1 GCA_026713385.1 Candidatus Poribacteria bacterium
CGTGAAGGGAGAACTGGTACCTATGGCACCACCGACAATGGAACACGGGGATATCAGTATGAATCTCAGTTTCCTATTGAGTTTGCATATTCGTGAGAATCAACTGGGACGTTTATATCCCGCGGATACAGACTTTAAATTAGGAGACCGATTGGTTAAACCTGATATTGCGTTTGTTTCATCGGGGAGACTCCCCGTTGACAGACGCAAAGCGTTCTCCATCCCACCGGATCTCGCGGTTGAAGTTGTCTCACCGACAGACATTCAATATCGTGTTGTCGAAAAGGCGTTTGCCTATCTCAACGCTGGCACGCGACTCGTCTGGATTATTGAACCCATAGGAAAGACGGTAACCGTATACCGGTCCCAAACAGACATCAAAACATTTACGATTGACGATACCCTCAACGGTGAAGATGTCGTGGAAGGTTTTTCGTGTCAAGTCTCACAACTTTTTGAATAAGGAGATTTATGAAACTTGGTTTAGTTACATATAATATGGCGAAAGATTGGGATGTCCCCACAATCATCGAAAACTGTGTAGAAACAGGGTTTTCAGGCGTGGAATTGCGGACAACGCATGCTCATGGCGTTGAAGTTTCACTTTCGGCAGATGAACGGTCGGCAGTGAAACAACAATTCGCAGACTCCCCGATTGAGATCGCTGGTTTAGGTTCCGCGTTTGACTACCATGCCACCGATCAGGCAGTACTTCGTCGGAATATAGCGGGAACGAAGGCGTATTCTCAACTTGCAGCGGATGTCGGAGCGCCCGGTGTGAAGGTGCGTCCGAATGGACTCCCCAACGAGGTGCCTGTCGAAAAGACGTTGGAACAGATCGGGTTATCATTGCGTGAGTGTGGTGAATTTGCCGCTAACCTCGGTGTGCAAATTCGGTTAGAAGTCCACGGCGGTGGGACCTCTGAACTCCCACATATCCGCACGATTATTGATGTTGCCGACCATGATAACGTTTATGTCTGCTGGAATTCCAATTTCGGTGAGGTAGAAGACGGCTCTATTCAGAACAACTTCAACCTCGTGAAAGGTAGAATCGGCTTGGTGCATATCACGGAACTGCACCGACGCGAGTATCCGTGGCGGGAACTCTTTACATCGTTGAAAGAATCTGGATATACAGGTTACACTTTGGCGGAAATTGCAGGAAGTTCCGATCCCGTCCGCGTGATGAATTTCTATCGGGCGTTGTGGGAAGAATTGTCGGGGTAACAGGAGGTATTCTGATGAGTATGCTAAAAGCTAGTGATGAACAGACTGTAATATCTCTCACGCCCCTCGAAACCGATATGACTGTAGAGGAATTCCTTGAAAGCGATTTAGAGAGATATGAATATGCAAAAGGAGAATTAATACCCATGCCCCCGACATCCGGCGAACACGGCGATATTAGTATGAGCCTTGTTTTATTTTTAGGTCCGTATGTTCATGAAAATCAACTGGGTCGGGTTTATACGTCAGACACAGGCTTCCAAATTGGCGACCGGGTGTTGATGCCAGATATTGCGTTTATCTCAGCAGCGAGACTGCCTGATGACAGACGCAAAACGTTCTCCATCCCGCCGGACCTTGCCGTTGAAGTTGTTTCCCCGACAGATGCACAGTTTCGGGTCGTTGAAAAGGCACTTGTCTATCTTGCTGCGGGGACCCGACTCGTCTGGGTGATTGAACCTGTGGCAAAAACGGTGACGGTGTATCGTTCAGAGACAGATATCAAGGTGCTCACGCGCGAAGATACGCTTACGGGTGAAGATGTCGTGGAAGGCTTCTCCTGTGAGGTCTCACAACTTTTTGAATGAGGATAAACGTCGTTGTCCAGATTGCAATTTTATATCTTATCCATAGGGATGTTTCTGTTGACTTCTATCGGTGTGAGTGACACACTTCAAAGTATTCGTTTCAGCAACGATGTTTGGGATGTTGAAATCCTTCCGCAGACGCTTGCTGTGAATGCCTATCCTGCGGGGACGGACATAACAGTTCGGGTTTCATCGGGTCAGACAGGATTGGGTACTGTGACGGATTTTTTTGATGAAGGCAACAGTGTTCGTTGGAAACTGCCGGAACGCTCGCTTACTGTTCACGTTGAATGGATAAGGGACTCGCTAATGATCGAATTCATTCAAGATGATTCCGCAAACGACACGCAAAATTTCACGTGGCCCGTTATTGAAAACACCGAATCCATCCACGGCTATATTTTCCCCTTCTTTGAGGGGAGTTACGTCCCGAAAGATGACCTCACATGGCGGGATTTTTTATGCGATCACGGACGGATAAATACAACAGCGGGTCTCTCTATGCCGTTTTGGGGGTTGGATCTCGGTGAGAGAACACTTACCTATATTCTGACGAATCCTTTCAACAATCAGATTCTATTCCGTGAGACGGAAACGTCTGACTTAGGTATACGGGTATCGCACGCTTTCACGCCGAATTGGGAACGGAAAACATACGGGGTGCGTATCTCATTAGGTGCGGCATCCCCTGTCGAACCTGCCAAGCACTATCGACAGTGGCTGATTGAGAACGGCGAATTTGTTTCGTTTGCTGAAAAGATTGAGAAGTCTCCAGAAGCGGAAAAATTGCTTGGTGCGGCGCATATCTATCTCTGGGGCGGCAAACTCCTCAGTCAATACGATGTAACGGATTGGAAGTCGTTTGCTACAATACTCAGTCTTGGTGCCGATGAAAATACGACTGGAATCGTCGGGCAGCATATCTTTTCGCAACTGGACACAGAGACACAGGAAGTTGTCCAAGGCATGGTACGGGCTGATTATTCCTCTAACTACAGCCGACGTGTTGTAAGCCGTGCACTAAGTGAGCAACTTGAGAAACATGATTTTTACAATGCCCCTGTGTGGGCAGAGATTCCCCTTGGACCCGAAATAGAAAAATTAGTTTCGCAGGATGTCTCAAGTTTGTCGCTTATAGATATTTACCGACGCAACTGTCTGCTGCTTTACGCAGTGTTCTCCGACGTCCTAAGGCATCCAGACGAGTGGGGGGACGGTCCGTCTGTGAAACTGCTGGAGCGGTTTGCTGAGAGTGGATTGGACAGACTCTGGCTCGGTGCTGATTCATGGCAGGACGGGTTTCGGCATCCGACTGCTGTCGCGAAGGCGAGAGAACTCGGGTATCTGATCGGACCCTACGATTCTTACCATAGCATTCATCACCCTGACGAAAAGGATACATGGGAAACGGCACAGTTTGACCTATCGCTTTATGAGACCGGGGGAATTATCAACGCG
The DNA here is from genome assembly GCA_026713385.1 of Candidatus Poribacteria bacterium. Taxonomy (GTDB): domain Bacteria; phylum Poribacteria; class WGA-4E; order WGA-4E; family WGA-3G; genus WGA-3G. Next base: position 3,276 of record JAPOOP010000181.1, read on the forward strand.
GACGGCACGAAGAATCGAGGGTTTAAGAAGAAAGGGTATCACTTAAGTCCACTTGTCGCACAACCTTATGTCGAAGATCGTGTCAATGGCATCGTTGCGCAGATGCCAGAAGACTTCAATACGTGGTTCATCGACTGCGATGCTTACGGTGAACTCTTTGACGATTATTCGCAGTCCCACCCCGCGACGCAGTTAGATGATATGAACGCACGACTCGCTCGTATTTCGTGGATTCGGGATACACACAACATGGTCGTCGGTTCTGAAGGTGGTGCGGCTTATGCTGCGGCGACACTCCACTTCGCTCATGGGATGACCGTCCCTGTCATTGGGTGGGGTGACCCAGATATGACAGAAAAGACCTCGCCTTATTATATTGGTGGGTACTGGCCTCCTGAAGCTCCAGCAATTCACATAAAACAGGTGCCGCTTAAACCGAACTATCTGTATCTCTATTATGATTCACGTTTCCGGTTACCGCTCTACCAGATTGTGTTCCATGATTCAGTGGTGACGACGAACCATTGGCTTTCTGGAAGTCTCAAATTTGAGAACGCAATCGAGACGTTAGCACTCTTGGAATTGCTTTACAACGTTCCACCGTTATACCATCTGAACATGGCAGAGTTTACAAAGCATAAAGCATCGATACAACGACATTATGCGTTTTTTTCGCCGTTGCATCGGCAGATCGGTGGGCAGACGATGACGGATTTTGAGTGGTTGAGCGATAACAGGCAGGTTCAACGCACCGAATTTGGGAGTACTGTTGAACTGCTCGCAAACTTCGGGACGGAGCCGTTTGAGTATGAAGGTGTGGTGATTCCGGGCGAAAGTGTAATGGCGAGATGGCTCGGCACGGGTGAAGTTTCGGTGTTTTCTGTGGCGTAATTTAGATTTGATTCGTAATTGACGCTGTAGAGGAAATGTGATATATTTTCATCCCAGGCTATAATCGACTGAAACAAAATAGGGATCTCTGGCACATGTTTCATGCAGTAAACTTATGGACTCCACAGTGGCGATATACCGCTAAACAAGCAACACAGCAAGAAGCAACCAGATTCCTTAACCGCATTGAAAACGTTCTGCACTGGATAGACACTAACCTCTAACGGAGGATTTACGTAATGGCGTGCAAAACATTAAAGCAAAAAATTCAAAATCTACTCAAGACCGGCTACTTCAGCGATACGAAAGATTTCGTTGATGTCTCTGATGGAGCTGCCGATTTCATCCACGTTGTGGTTGTCAGCCGAAAATTTAACGGACACACGATGATAGATAGGGGTGACATCATCTGGGACAAACTTTTAAAGCATCTCTCAGATGAGGAATGGGGACACGTTTCTCTCTTAATTGGGGCAACTCCAGAAGAGGTCCGGATCTGGTAACGAGGGATCTACATAATGGCGTGCGAAATATTAAAGCAGAAAATTTATGATACACTGAGAGCGGGTTCTTTCCCTGATCCAGACTACTTCGTTGATGTTTTCGATGATGACGACGAACACATCCGTGTCCTTGTCATCAGCCGTAAATTTGACATCTATGAATACAAACGTTCCGAACGCGAAGACCGAGTCTGGGAAGACATTGTGCAAGTGCTCTCCGCAGATGAACTTGAACGTATATCTCGTATCGTTGCTGTGAACCCCGAAGAGATTAAGATCTATACATGATGTTATGCACATCTCCTCCGATAGCCTCCGCTAAAGATAAAGTAAAATTTTCAGTTGCCATTGACGGAGCACCTCCGTATTATCAAACTCACGTTATAGTAAGAACATGTGAAGAATTATATAGGTCAAGTGATAACAATGAATAGCCCAGAACGTCTGACAACCGCGATAGCTCGAAAACTCGTCCGTCAAAAGTTTCAGGGACAAACCCTTGTTCGCACGGCGGAGATTATCACTCATGTAGAGAAACTCCATTGTGAAGGTGTTAGAAAATTATCAGAGAATGAAAAGATAATTGTCAGTGATGCCCTTGCCTCACTGAGGAGGAAAGGGCAGGCAACCAACTCGGAACGGCGAGGATATTGGTCGTTCCACGATTCCAATCCCGCCGGAACGGCAGGTGAGCCAACAAATTCTACACGTGCCTGTGAAAATATAAACGCTACTCGGGAAAATACCTACATGGAGGTTGTAAACTCGAGCAGCACCAAATATCCGAACCGAGAGGCACTGACTCGAGCACTTGATCTGTACCTAAATGCCATGCTCCTGTTTGTCTGCAAGTGTTTAGATGAGCAAATCATCAGAGACGAGTTGCAGTTGTCACCAGATAATGACCTCAGAGACAACATGGAGGTTAAAGATATTGCAGCACTGATGCGGAGACGCTGGAACTGTTTTCAAAAGGAGTTTAGGGTTACTGATCGCCACAGTGAAACCCGCTATTATGATGCCCGGAGTGTAACACATTTGATAGTGGAGGGTCGAAATCGAGTCTCACATCAACGATTGAAGGATTTGGATCATGAGTACACCCGGACTCGATTGTCTCTCATTGCTGAGATCCTGGGAGAAATTAACAGACCGAATGTACAACGTGAGGTTGAGACCCTCCGAGACGATCTCTTTGACTGCTAATAGTATAGTAAATGGGGTGCGAATTGTAATTAACGTGAGTTTGATAA
>JAPOOP010000180.1 GCA_026713385.1 Candidatus Poribacteria bacterium
ACAGGTTGTGGAGGGTGCGACACATATCACCTTTGGCGACCCAGATTTTCTCAACGGTCCGACGCATGGACTCCGCATTCTCCGCGCGATGCACGAGGCTTTTCCAAGCCTCACCTTCGACTTTACAACCAAGATTGAACACATTCTGAAAAACAGAGAACACTTTTCAGAATTCGCGCAACTCGGATGTCGGTTCGTCATTTCTGCTGTTGAAACGCTGAACGAACAGATACTGACGATTTTGGAGAAGCACCACACACGTGCCGATGTAGCGGAAGCGATTGACATCGTTCATGGCACTGGCATCGCGTTGCGCCCGACATGGGTGCCGTTTACGCCGTGGACAACGTTAGACGACTATCTCGAACTCTTCCAGTTTATTGATATGCGCGGTCTTGTGTATCACGTTGATCCGGTGCAGTATGCCGTTCGGCTGCTAATCCCGCCCAGTTCATACCTGCTCAATCATTCCGAAACGAAAAAACTTTCACTCACACTTGACGAAGCCGCTTTCAGTTATACGTGGGCACACCCGGATGTCCGAATGGACGAACTTCACAAAACGGTCAATGCCCTCGTTGAAAGCGACGCACGCGCCGGTGTGGATGCCCTGGAGACCTTTTATCGGATATGGACACTCGCAGCTGACATGCAAGGGCGGTCCCCACCAACACAAAAAAGAGATGCGCATCTACCGGCTCCACGTCTTACCGAAGCATGGTTCTGCTGAGCGGAACCTACCGATGGGCAGTTTGCCCCAATGCATGTTTAGAAACGGATGTCCCAGTTATCTATTAGCCAAAATGCGTAAGTCCAACCAACGGGCGGACTGGCTATACGGCGAACGACATTCATACTAAACACTACCCAACCGAACTGCAAGGAAAATTAAAAATATGTCAGAACAATTACAAGAGTTACTCAATTTGGAAACTGTGCCTGTTGCCGTAACATTTCACGAAGCACAACCAGATGATGTTTCCCGTGTGGAAAAGGTCGAAGCCTCCGGGTGTACCTATTGGCGACGCGCGGCGGAGGGCAAGACCTTCTATACCGAAGCCTCTGACCATTACAACTGTCCGATCGGGTGCTACACACACAACGTTGAGTTACCCCCTACGCAAATGCAGGAACTCGAAAACACGCTCGGACTGATGAGCGAACTCGGCTACATCGCTATGGAAGAAGTACCCGGTATCCCCACACGGGAAACTCCCTTCAAAAGTGCGGTCTATGCTCCTCTATCAGATGCGACTGACACGCCTGATGTCGTCATCATCTCTGGCACGCCGAGACAGATGATGCTTTTGGCAGAAGCCGCAACCGCTGCTGGTATTGGCACCGAGAATAGCGTTATGGGACGCCCGACGTGTGCAGCGATTCCTGCTGTCATACAAGGCGGACGGAGTGTCAGCAGCTTGGGGTGTATCGGCAACCGCGTTTATACTGTTCTCTCTGACGATGACTTCTACTTCGCCTTCCCCGGCAAACACATTGACGCGCTCGTTGAGAAGTTGGAAACGATTGTAAATGCAAATCAAGCGTTAGAGGAATATCACCAGCAACGCCAAAGAGATTTTTAATTTTACCTTGCGGAGAAATTGCGTGCGTTAAGACTATCAGATGCGTTGCTCACATCCGCCTGCGCCGTTGTTGCAGGCTACTTTTTAATCTTACTCTGCGGGGAAACAAAGGTCATGCAAAAGGTTGCTGTTATTACGGG
>JAPOOP010000251.1 GCA_026713385.1 Candidatus Poribacteria bacterium
ATCCGTAACAACAGTGGAACCTGAAGTTGTAGAAAACCTTCCCATAACGCCTGAAATACCCGATATCGAAACAGAAGGACAAGCGTTTCAAGAAACAGATACAGCCGAGTTTGACTTGGAATTGGATCCACTTTCCCTTTCTACAATAGAACTTCCGGAAGCATTACCCGAATCACCAGTCGAGGGAATCGACTGGGTAAAGGTGAAAGCAGCCAGTCAAGATTATAACGACTTTCTTGAAACCGATCCAGATTATGCTTATGAACGGCTCACGGATCGCTTTCAAGAGATGTTTGGAGACCGTCCTGAAATTGAGACACTGATTGAAAATATAAGACGTTCAAATGAAGGTACCTTGGCCCTTGATGACGCAATTATCATGACAGAAGCAGCTATAGATATTTTACCAGCGGATGAAACTGAAGCGATCAGGCAGCTGTCGGAAAATCTTGAAGTCTTCCGAGAAATTAAGGCGTTCCAAGAGGAAGGCGGGAATGTGAATGTCGAATTTAAAATTTCCGTAGGAGGAGAGTAAACAAACTCAATTTCCACTTTCCACGAGTGCAGCGGTGCGGCCTCTCCATAACATTCCGTCTAACAGCTCTGTATTACATCCACATGCGGTAGTGCCGTCTTTCAAATACAGCACTATAACATGCCTTTTCTCCAAGTGAAGTCAAACTTGAGTATATTGAAAACCGTCAAACAGAGTTTTCCTGCAATTTCATTAGTTATTGTCCTACTTCTTTCGTTCGGACTTAAACTTAACAATCTCGGGCACCTGAATTTTGGGAGCGTCGATGAATGCTGTCATGCCCTCGTTGCCAAAAACCTACTCAAACATCCCTTTAAGCCCACGCTTATTGATATTCCCTATCTCCCTTATAAAGAGGCGACGTGGAGTGAAAATCATATATGGCTCCACAAACCGATTCTCCCACTTTGGCAGATATGCGTTTCCTATTGGACCTTAGGTGTCAGCACCTTCGCGCTCCGACTCCCCAGTGCAATCCTCAGCACCTTCGCTGCCGGGTTTACCTATCTGATTGGCACACAATTCTTAACGCGTCGTGCCGCGGTTACCGCTACTACTATTCAGGCATTCTCAGGGTTCATCATGCAGCTGACACACGGTTACCAATTCAGCGATGCAATTGACATTTCGCTGCTGTTTTACTGTGAACTCGGTATTTACGGAGTCGTTCGGACTATAAAAACAGGTCAATGGCGATTCGTCTTATTGGCAGGGATAGCTCAAGGGCTCGCCTTTCTTTCAAAAACCTATCCAGCATTCATTATCACGGGTGTTGCTTTCACAGTTTGGTTAGCCTCCAAGTTTAGTTTAGCAAAAAAGGAGGAGTGTCGCCTCCGTGGACAGCACATTTTAGGCATGTTGATAACAACAATCCTTATTGCTGGCCCGTGGATGTTGTACACCGCCTTTCAGTATCCCGTTGAGTTCAAAATTGAACATAATTACATTTTCAGGCATTTAACAGAAGACGTTGAGGGGTGGCGTGCCCCCTGGTACAAAGTGTTTCTGTATAGTGCTCAGATATTTAACCTATTCACTGTTCCGGTTGTTGTGGCAGTTTGTTGTTCGTTTCTTCGCCCTTTCCGAGAGAAAAATATCGGTCTCTATTTACTTTATGCCTGGGGGTTTGGGGTTCTACTCCCTTTTTCGCTGGCTACGACGAAAACGCCGAGCGCGACACTCATCAGTATGCCTGCGTTTCTATTGATACTCGGTGGCTTCGTAGAGCGAACCACACGTCACAAATCCAACGACTCCCCCTACAGACGCAGGATTCGTGTTGCTTGGGCAACCCTGCTCGTGGTTCTATGCGTTGGAGAGAGTATTCAGGCTTGGCGGGTCACCCAAACTCGCAATGAACACACACTCTCTGAGATCGCCGCGTTTGCGGGGGAACATCTGCCGAAAAATGCTGTTCTTCTTACCGAAACTAATGTCCGAAAAGGAGAAACCCATTATGATTATCTCCGCCTGATGTTCTTCACAGAACATACCGCGCGTCCCTACTATTTAAAAAGTGCGTGGAAATCCCTCAGCCAACAAGTTAGAGAGCAAGGAGGTCTCCCGTATGTTGTCACCTTTCGCGAACTCGACTTACCTTTACTCTTCAAAAGCAAAGCAGATAAGCGGACAATATATTTGGCAGAACTGAGCGACTAACACACTCTTAGGATCATTTATAGCAGATTTTAGTAGGATTTGGGCCCTCTCAAAGAAACCCCTTTAGCGTCCTTTCGTGTGGCACAAACGAACAGTCTCTGCTACAATTCCCTCACATTCATTTGCACTAATTTAGCAATGAAGCCACGAGTGCCTCCATCGTTGGTACTGTTCCTGCAGCAGGTAATGAGGACTTCGCCGCCCATGTCTCGTACCCGCCCTCCTGTGTCAACGCCTTATCCGTGCAGATGTAACCGATATACCCATTCGCTAAGCTGACGAGAAACGTTGGCTTCGCATCGGATTTAGCCTTGATATTCATTCCCGTCTCAACGAACACCTCTCCAGGCAAGGCTACAATCGCTGCCTCACCCAGACGGATAACTTGAACCGGCGCGGTCATCTGTGTCGGTAACTTCGCCAATCGCTGGCATTCATGCGCGTAGACATCAACCAGTGCATGCGGTATCGGTTCCCCGACGACCCAACTAAACGGACCCGTTTCGTAGGCATCGTAAGTTCCTTGTGGCACAGACAGCACCTGTTCAGCAATTTGAAGGTCTTCAGCAGTAATCTCTTTACGTTGGAACGTTAGTGTGGCAAGGTCTCCGCTGAGGTCGAGCGTTTCGTGCATCTCCATGAGTTGCTTCTCGACAATAAAATGTCCCGCGAGAACGTTCGCCATTTTCACCGCCTGTTGATGTCCGCTCGCTGTCCATTTCGTCTGTCCACTGAAGTCGGTATTGTTAATCTGTCCTGATGCGGCGTTCCAGAGGAGTGAGATGCATGTATCCCCCAGATAGTGTCGCATAAGTCGATCAAAGTGCCCAAAATAGTCTGCGGAGAGTGCATTGCTGTTGTCTGTACCGATGTAGTGGAGCGAAAAGTTCGCAACAGCGGAGATAGGTGTACCATCATCAGCTTCAACAAACATCATCGCCACCTCTGGATCGATTGTACCCGTTGGTTCCACAAGATCGGGGTTTTCGATACCGGGGTTAAAACGGACGGTGCCGTCTTTCATGTGCCACCGTCGATTGAAGGTGATGCGTTCTTCATTCACACTGGCAAACCCCACCCGTGCGGGTTTGAGTCGCCATACTGCAAGTTCAACGGCATCGGCGATTTTCAGTGATGCCCATTCTGTATACTCGGTATCTTCATCAACACCGAGCAGATCTGCGATTGCGACAGCGGTATGTGTATGCGTGGCGTTCACCATGACGTGTGCTGGTGGAATATCGCATCTATCAGCGATACGCGCTTTGGCGGCATTTGCTACTTTTTCCGGTATAGCGATGAGATCGCAGGTAACTATTGCGATACGCGTTGTTCCGTTATCAATGACGACTGCTTTAGCAAACAGTTCGTCGTCAACATTTTCAGCGTATCTCGGTCGGAAACCGCCCGGTATTCTCGTGCCGAGTGGTGGCGTGATATTCGTGCTGGCACTTCCTGCTCTAAGAGTTGTTTCCATATTTTAATTATTCCTTGCGGTTAAACAACAGGAAAACCTGTGCTTTGAAGCTTTTTGCTCAAGAGCCGCCCCCCACTTCGTTTCGGGCTAAGTTCTTGATGACATTTTAGATTGGATCACTCTTCTTAATGCGAACTTCGTGAAGCAGTGAGAGTTATCTCACAGAGAAGATCACCGTGTAAGCGGAATGGGATATGTACTCCAGTTTGCGTGAGGTAGAGTGCCTCCGGTGTAATGGTGTCTACAGTGCCACGCAAAACGACGGACGAACCGATCCGGCGTTCGGCGATGACATCTGCCAACTTTTCGCGGAGTGTCGTGAGCTGATCTTCCAATGGAAAGACAAGTTCCTCCTCAACCGTTTCTCGAAGGCGCGGAAAGAAACCTTCTCCGACACCTCGTGCAATATCCAAGAGTAGACTTCGCGTCGTTAGCGTGTAGTCAAATTCGGTGACAGAAAGGGACATCGTTGCGGTGTCATATATAGGTGTCCCGAGTAGGTAGAGCTGCCCCTCCGCGCCGAATGAAGGCATACTGAACTCAATGCCCGCCGCAAGCTGGGTGCCGCTGCCGTAGAGGGTCAACTTCCTAACGAACGTATCAATTCCCTTGAGTTTGTGAGGTTTTTCAACATGGGGCTTGGCAAAGTCTTCAACAGTAGCGTAAGTTATCTCAATCGGTGCCATGATCTGGTAACCAGATTCAAGGACCTCCACGAATTGAATGTCTGGCACGTCAGCGGTCGCATTATGAGGAACCTCCGTTAATACATCTCCCATATGCGCGTGAAGATAGGTTTCTATGCCAAGGCTGAACGAGAGCATTTTTCCATCACTCGACAGCTGCTGCGCGAGAATTTCCAGAGGCTCTATGGTGAGTGCGATTCGCGGTTCTTGATTGATAACTATCGGTTCGTAGAGTCCTGCCCATAAACCAGCGACGCGAGTCTTTACGTCTATATTGGTGATATACTCGACAATAAGGTTCTCTAATTTGGGAAAAACTGCTTCCCGCACCAATTTGGTAAGAATCCGACGGACTGAGATTGTAATCCCCAAAATTTCAATTTCCGCTCTCTGGACAGAAATATCAGAGGTTGTTTTGGCAGTTATACGCCAATCCGAGTTAAGTGTTGGGGTAAGGGTGAGTGATGCAGTCGCGTTTCCTTCAATATCTTCACGTTTCTGGACGACCTGTCCGAAGATTTTTTTTGAGACGCGTGCCCATCCGCTGAACCGGAATGGAACATTTACCGAGACAGTTCCATCTGCCGTGCCAGTCATTGTGAGGGAATCAAGATTCAGTTTAATGGCGGCCTCAATGGCACCATCTTTTCGTTGGATGGGTTTGCTGAGATAGTCTCTGAGTGCGGATTCCGCTAACGTTTTAACATCATGTATAGGCAGACTTGCCTTCACAGCAATGACTGAAGGGATTGGTGGCGGCAATGGAACAGGCGTAACTTCCCGCGGCGGCGCGGGTGCTTGGATGGTGAAGTCGGAACCGCGCGGCATGAGAAGGAATAGCGTAATGCAGATTAACAGAACGCCACTCGAAACCACACCGACAATTATTTTCGTCCGTTTCGTCATGATTGCAGCCTCGGGATACCGCTTGAGATTTTGTGTTCTCGGTCAATACGAAATGGCTGAATGTCGAAAATTGTTTTCCCTGTTTGTGCCAATTCACTTAGAACGCGCCCGACAAGGGGACAAAATTTAAAGCCGTGTCCTGAAAAGCCTGCGGCAATCAACAAATCCGGACAGTGCGGGTGCGCGTCAATGATAAAATCTTCATCGGAGGTTTCGGTATAGAGACAGACTTCAGCATGGGCAGTTTTACCGAGTGCCGGGATGCGTTCTTCCACATACGTATCTACGTGAGCAACATAATCTGCATCGACGACGCGTTCGCACGTCTCTGGAGAAACGATCTTTCCCCTTCCATGCCTCCCAATTTTTAATCCATTTCTCCCAAAATAGGGAACGCCATAGAGGAATTCGCCATCTGCCGTTGCTTCGGTGAAGACCGGAAACCGTTCCCCTTGGAAACGTGCAGTATCCTGGGGCTGGTAATAACAGACTTGTTGCTTCGTAACGGTGAGTGGGAGATTCACTTCCAAGAGCAGGGACGCTGTCCACGCCCCTGCCGTTACGATAATTTTTCTGCCGTGAAACGAACCGTTTTCAGTCCGAACAACTGGAACATCCACCTGCCAATCAATAGCGGTTACAGGAGCCTGCTCTCGGACTGTTGCCCCGTGCTGTTCTGCCAATTGCAAATGCGTCAAAACGCATTCAGCGGCATGAAGGAAACCGGTGTCCATCTGATAGAGAATGTCCATGTCGTTGGACACGCGAAATTGCGGAAAACGTTCTGCCAATTCCGTCGCATCCCACCACTCAGATTCAACACCCGCTGCATCTAAGCTGCGTCGCGCCGCACGTCCGTACAGGTTCCCTTTTGTACCGAGTGTCACACTCCCAGTGATAAATAGGAGTGGTTTCCCTGACACAGATTCAAGGTCGCGCCATTCCTTATAGGCGGTTTTCATCAATTCCGTGTAGAAAGGCTTATCGTAGAAGAATCGGATGATACGGGTTTCGCCGTGCGAACTGCCGAACGTATGTCCACGCTGAAATTGTTCTAAGACAAGCACGTTCGCGCCGGACTTGGCGAGATGGTATGCAGTCGCGCTCCCCATCCCACCGGCACCGATGATGATTGTATCGTAGATATTTTTAATTATACCTTGCGGTTCGGTCAGGTGGATTTGTGCATTCACGTACCTTCCCGTATATCCGCCCTCCACTACGTTACGGGCTACTTCATCATTTTTATAGTGGATTCTGTAATTACTTTTACACTAAACTCGGTGCGGTTAGAAACCGAACCTACCGGGGGTGTGCAGATATTTTCGGAATTTACTATAATTATACCTTGCGGTTCGGTCAGGTGGATTTGTGCATTCACGTACCTTCCCGTATCCGCCCTCCACTATGTTACGGGCTACTTCATCATTTTTATAGTGGATTCTGTAATTACTTTTACACTAAACTCGGTGCGGTTAGAACCGCACCTACCGGGGGTGTGCAAATATTTTCGGAATTTACTATAATTATACCTTGCGGTTCGGTCAGGTGGATTTGTGCATTCACGTACCTTCCCGTATATCCGCCCTCCACTACGTTACGGGCTACTCCAGCTGAATTATCCAAGACACGGCGTAAGTGTTGATTAAACGAAAACCTCTTTGCCAAAAGCCGATGGCTGGCTGCCAACTGCTATTAAAAAGGATTTGAGACAGTCGTAAAATTCTGGTATCGGTCTTCGCCTCGCAGCAGAATCGGTTTCCAAGGACGCTTCAGTGAATTTTCCTCTGCCTGCCTCACCGATGGATCTATGTAGCGAACCGTCAAGCCACACCTCCGACGGGTGGAGTGATTCGGTAGGCTCCCGTGGATCATCTGACCATGGTGGATAGACATCTCACCGGCTTTTAGCACCAAATCTACGGCAGTTTCTGCCTCTGCCTCGGTGACTGGAGCCTCCTGATTGATGCTCAGCAGGTTGCCCTCCTGTTGGGACTTCCCATGTTCCTTGATGCCTCGCTGATGGCTTCCGGGGATTACCTGCATGCAGCCGTTACCTGTATCGCTG
>JAPOOP010000179.1 GCA_026713385.1 Candidatus Poribacteria bacterium
ATCTGTGGAGCGATCCAGGTTGATGGGTCGGATAGGTTGAACAGTATTTGTCCGCTGAAACTAATGAGTGGTGTCAGCTGATGGGTGAATCCGGGCGCGAGATAGTGCATACCCAGTAGATAAACGCCGCCGCGTATGTACGCCGGTTGCTCTAAGTTGGTAAGAAAATTTTCAGGTTTCTGCGTGCCTGCTCCGTTGAAATGATATTCGATGAATGTGTAAGTTTCGCCACCGAGGCTATAATCGAGACCGACAGAGGTACGTAGGTAGTTGTTCAGGGTATCGGAGTCCTCGTCGAACGGTTCGGCGAATACATAAGCCGTTTCCAACCAAAATCCGGCTCCTCCAATACCACGTGCTATATCGATACCGACAAGCAGATCTCTTTGAAATTCCAATAATAGAATTGAGAAGTCTGTTTCTACGGCATTCAATTGCGTTCGGAGAAATACGGCACTTTTATCGAAATTGAATTTGTTGCCGAAAATGTATCCTGTATCTACTTCTCCCATAACACCTATTGGAATACGAACCCGAATTGTATCTACACCAACACGGTCTTCAGTATCAAGTTGATCGTAGGTGTAAGGGGCGATGATGTCGGTTGGGTTTATAATCCGTGCACTACCCCACGCTATTGCGTCTCGACCGATAGAGAAATCCGCAAAATCTGTGCTGAATTGAATGGAAGCGCGATCAAGGTTATGGTAGATGCCGACACTACCGATTGGCTCATCCGTTCTGGGGTAGATCGGTGAGTCAAGATCAGCAACGCGATAGCGGGACGAAGCGAGACCAACGGCAAACGGGGACTGCGAAAAAAGCAAAGGGTCTTGAATCCGCGGCGTAAAGTCGTAGGCGAAGTCAAATGAAAGTGAGTCTGTGGCGGCGTAAGAGAGATTGAGACGTAATCGGTTGACCACGACTCCCAGCATCGATGCATCTGGAAGTGGTGAATTGAATACTGTAGAAAAGTTTTTGTAGTAACCACTGGCTTGAAATTCTGCATTAACGACACCTACAAATGGCGTTGTCATCAAACAGATGATGAACACGAGAAATTTTCTCATCAGAAATCTCTTAACTAACAACTGAGAACTGAGAACTGAGAACTGAGAACTATTACTTCGTCTCATCACTATCTATTTGTCCATCGCGAAGTGTAATCAGGCGTTGGGCACTCTCCATCACCATCGGATCATGGGTTGAAAAGATGAACGTCATACCGGTTTCCGCGTTAAGACGGTGCATCATCTCAAGTAAATCGGCACCCGTTTTCGAGTCAAGGTTTGCAGTCGGTTCGTCAGCGAGGATGATCGTAGGTTCAGAGACCATAGCACGCGCGATAGCGACACGCTGCTGCTGCCCACCTGAGAGTTGAGTGGGTTGTCGGTCTGCTACACCCTCTAACCCGACTGCCTTGAGCATTGCTATAACCCGCTCGTGACGTTCCGCTTTCGGGACGCTTGCCAAGAGCATGATGTACTCAACATTTTCTTCGACGGATAGCACGGGAATCAGGTTGTAAGCCTGAAAGATGAATCCGATATTATCCCGTCGAAAGTCAGAGAGTTCATTGCCACTCATTTCCGATAGCACTTTGCCAGCGAGCCATACTTTCCCTTCTGTGGGATTATCCAACCCTGAAATGATGTTGAGAAAGGTTGTTTTGCCCGAACCAGAAGGACCCACCAGTGCCGTAAATTCTCCCGATTGGATCGTTAAATCGATACCGTTAAGAGCGTTGACCGGGATTCCATCGGCTGCATAAACCTTTGTCACATCTTCTGTGACGATAACGTCTGTCTTCTGCGTCTGTTCCATTTTTTTATTTATCTGCCTCCGGCCCGCTGCGTCCGTTTGCTTCGCAGTGAGAATGCGGGTTCTCGGTCAATCCGAAACTGAAATAAGGGTATGCATGGTATGACACTAAAACCCAAGCCTGCAACAACGGCGCAGGCGACTCGACTACGAAAAACGTCAGAGTACATACCCTGTTATTTCTCCGCAAGGTATAATTAAAAACTCCGTCGCATGGCGTCTACGGGTGTCATTTTCGCCACGTGACGAGCCGGGTACAGTCCGGCAATGATAGTAAAAATAAAGACTGATATAGGATAAATGATGAACTGTTGAATCTCCAGCACCGGATAGATGAACTCCTGCACTGTCACACCCATCATTTCAATGCCGGTATAGTCAATACCGACGTATGCGAATACTGCCGTCAAAACAAAGCCAAGTATCGCTCCCAACCCAATACTCACGATTGCCAAGGCACCTGCCTCAAATAAAACGACACGCGCCAGTCCGAAAGGGCGGGTTCCAACGGCGCGTAACACGCCAAACTCAAACATTCGCTCATACAACGACATAAAAAGTGTGTTGATAATACCAAAGACAACCACTCCAAATAGGATGGCTCCCATGATATACTTGCTGTATTTTGTCATTTCCAATATCACTCTCAATTGCGACATAAGTTCCGTCCAACTTAATGCTTCGTTGCCGTGTCCGGAATACGCTTCCCAAAACGGTAGTGTCGGATCCTGTGCATAGGCAAGAGAAGTAAATTTAATCGCTATTTCATGGACCCCGTTCCCGAGAGCAAGCATCTCTTGCGCTTTTTCGATCCGAACGAACGCCATTCCACTGTTCATTTCTTCACCCGCGAAGCGATAAATACCGGAAACTCGGAACATCTCTTGGGAAAGGTCACCGCTTTCGACTTGCGCCACCGTCACGACCACCCGGTCCCCAAGTTCGATTTCTAAGGTTTCAGCGAGTTTCGCACCGATGACGATATCGCGGTTATTATCATCTTCAAAATAGGCACCTTCGGTTATCGCATCATCAATTTGGGACAGAAATTTCTCTGTTGGTGGATGAACGCCGACGAGGTTAATCGCACTCACGCTTGCTGGAGACGTAATCATCCCAAAGGCGAGTGTCCTTTGTGTGAAATGCTCAATAATGTCTTCTTTAGCGAGACTCTCGGTCACTTCATCACGTGCCTGAATCGTTAATGAAACCTCTTGTGTGTCTCGAAAACCTTCCCGATGGATCTGTGCGTCGCCAAGGAAGGAGGCGGTAGCCGTCCGAATCAGATTCTCCCCCATCCCGATCATTAACGCATCGAAGAAAATTAGAGCAGCCAGACCGATACCGATCGCGACTGAGGCGATAAAGGTGCGGCGTTTATTCCGAAAGATATTTCTCCATGCAAGTTTTACTAAAATCAACCACATTTTCCTAATTTTCCTTGCGGTTCGGTTATAGTGGCTATCGGCTATCGGAACTTGGTTGGAAGAAAGGAAGGACGAGTGCCTCCCAATCTTCCACCTTCCCAACCGAGTTCTTCCATTCCAGTCTTTTGTTGACTGCCGATTGCTGACTGCTGAAAGCCATACTAATGTGTCCGCATCGCCTTCGCAGGCATGATTCGGGCGGCTTTTATCGCAGGGAACAGACTCACAATCGTTGCCGACACCATGACCGTGATAGCCGGAATAATCAGACATCGGACGTTGACTTCAGCGTATAACGTCGTGAATTTCATGCCGCCGTAGGTGATTGCCTCGGGATATGTGATGCCGGATATAGATAGCAGATAATTGGCTAAAACCCCAAGGGGCACACCAACGCAGATGCTACCGATAGTGATAATAATTACTTCGCAGACGACCAACCAGAAAATTTGTGTCGGTTTCGTCCCGATTGCCTTCAGCACACCGTATTCACGCGTCCGTTCCAGGACTGACATGAGTACTGTATTCAGCACACCAATCGCCACAATGAACATAATCACCCAGCGACTAATGGCATCTCCTTGTTGATCGGTTTTCATGGCACGGTAAAAGGATTTGGCGACCACTTGCCACGGGGAGACCTCCAGCGTAGAATTATTCAAGCGCGCTTCGAGTGCGTCTGTAATTTTACTCACGTGATTGATGTTTGAAACAATCACAACAATTTCGTGGATCCGTCCGTCAAGCACAAACAATTCCTGAGCATCTTCAATGTGTAAATAACATGCCACTCGGTCTGTCGCGTCATCACCACTCTCTGCGATTCCAACGATTTTATACACGTCATTTGCGATGGAACCGTCGGCACCTTGCGAAAAGATCACAATTTCACTACCCACCGTCCCTGAAATAATTTTCGCCAGACCTTTCCCAATAACTGCTTCATGCGAAGCGGTTTCCGCTAATACACTGCCTTCAATCACTTTTTTGTCGAATCGGGTCGCTTGCGTCTCTCGTGCGACATCAATACCAATGACTTGTACAGCCGTGCTCTTTTCACCCACCGAACCGAGTCCAGCTGCGTATACTCGTGGTGTCCACGCCTCAACTCCCGCAGTCCTCTGAATCGTCTCACCAATAGCAGCATAGCCATCAATTGTCTCGTAGAGCGACGGCTTATCAAGGTACCCTGCGCGATGGACCTGAATATGACCGGTGCGATTTCGTGTGAACATTTCAATAATTCCGCCATACGCCCCATCAGACAAGCCGATGGTTATCGACAAGAGCGTAAAACCGACAATCATTGCAAGTCCAGTAAGGATTGTCCGCCGCTTTTGGCGGAAGGTATTACGAAACGCGATTTTGAGTATCATAAAGTAGTAGGCACACTCCGTGTGCCGTCCTATCTTCTTTTCTGAAGGTTTCGGCGCGTGAAAATTTTATCGTCTATGTCGGAATCGAATGTAGCGTTTAACCACCGAACAACCGTTTTATGTCCCTCTTTGTTTTCTGGGATTATCTCCATCGCAGAAGGTAGGGTTTTACCGCCAAAGGTTTTAACCTCTTTGAAATTCATAACCCGCATCAATTTCCCTTTTTCGTCGTAAAACCGCTGCCACACCGGTAGATAATCGCTGGATTGCACTGCGGCAACAATCTTGCCCCAGACGATTGGAGAATCCTCTTTCGGCACGAGTTGAACGTAGAGATGGTCGGGGGAGGCATCTTCAGGTGTAACGAACTGATAAGTATAATCGTCGAGCATTGACGATTCCCTAACTAAGTCGTCATTCGTGAAATCGGAACCCATCCACGA
>JAPOOP010000178.1 GCA_026713385.1 Candidatus Poribacteria bacterium
AGTATCTACTCGGTTATGAGAAGGTCCGCAATTACGATGGTAGTTGGACAGAATGGGGCAATCTTGTCGGAGCACCCATTGCCCGCGACTAAGGAAATAGCTGTCAGCTGTTGACGTGCTTTGCCGGTGACGATGGCTGCTTTGTGTCTGACCGAAGGATCATAGTCCCAAGTATCGCACCGGGACAGATATGTGCCAAGGTGCGTTTTAACGCGACCCATTTCATCGAACCGCAAGGAAAGTTAAAAAAGCCTGCTCTGTGTCTGATCCAAGGATCGTAGTCCGAAGCAACGCGCCGGGACGGATATACGCCAAGGCGCGTTTTAATACGACCTATCTCATCGAACCGCAAGGAAAGTTAAAAAGGCCTGCTCTGTGTCTGATCCAAGGATCGTAGTCCGAAGCAACGCGCCGGGACGGATATATGCCAAGGCGCGTTTTAATACGACCTATCTCATCGAACCGCAAGGAAAGTTAAAAGTGCCTAAATTTGTTTCCACCCATGTTATTGCCTGTATGACCCGCCAAGATGTCTCACGATTGGTAAAGCGTTTCAAAGAGGAAGAGAACGCCGATGTAAGCAACATTCGAGTCTTGTGCGATACGCTGTCAGGACGAATGATTTGCGAATGGGAAGCACGCGATAGCGTAACCTTAATCGAGTGGTTGAAAAAGTGCAACGTCCAGATACGCGGAACAGGCGAATGGCTCATGGCGGTTCAATATGAGTCAATCGACGATGAACTCGTAGTACCTCCGCGGCACACTGCTTAGGTCCTTCGGCACACAACGTAACAGCGTGAAACCGATGTACTACTTAACCCGACAGACAGCGTTTGAAGCATCACACTACAACCGTATCCCTGAATTGAGTGCTGCAGAGAACTTTGAGTTGTTCGGTGCTGCCGCGAATCCAAATAGCCACGGGCATAACTACGTGCTTGAAGTGATGGTCAAAGGCAGTGTGGATGTAGATGACGGTATGGTAATCAATTTGGTTACCTTGGATGCATTGTTGAAAAGCGAAGTACTCACCAATTATGATCACAAACACCTGAACCGTCAACACCCTACTTTCGCAAACAATCCGCATTTGCAACCGACGTGCGAGAACATAACTGTGGAGATTTGGCAGCGGCTTGTTCCTTCTCTGCCAGAGGGAATGTTGCACAGGGTGCGACTCTATGAGAGTGCGACAAATTTTGCAGACTATTATGGGGAAAGAGCGATGGTTTATCTTACTAAAGTCTACGAGTTTAGTGCGGCTCACCGCTTGCACAGCCACGCGCTCAGTGACGAAGAAAACCAGGAAATCTTCGGAAAGTGCAATAACCCAGCTGGGCATGGGCATAACTATGTTCTTGAAGTCACCGTAAAGGGCAACGTAGATGCGAGAACTGGGTTGGTTACGGGGCTGAATCATCTTGACGAAGTTGTTCAAAAACAGGTCTATGCGCGTTTTGATTACAAGCATTTGAATCTTGACACACCCGAGTTTGAGATCCTCAACCCGACTTCGGAGAACTTTGTCAAAGTGCTTTGGAATGTATTAGAACCGAACTTGCAACCAGTTGTTTTACACCGCATTCGCTTGCGAGAGACCCCCAAAAACCATTTTGACTACTATGGCGAGTAATCCATCTTTCTATCCAGTAAGCGTGTAAAAACACAGCCCATTGGAGGCACATTTTAACATAATGGAGTTTAATCAGGATAACGTTACCCCTGAGTTAGAAGGGCTCTTTACCAAAGTTCTTGAAAGTTTAGGCGAAGATCCGAGTCGTCAAGGTTTGGTGAAAACACCGCTGCGTGCAGCGAAAGCGATGGAATTCTTGACGAGCGGCTATCATCAGAGTGTTGATGAAATTCTGAATGGAGCCATCTTTGACGAAGATTATGACGAAATGGTGATTGTGAAGGAGATTGAATTTTACAGTCTCTGTGAACACCATATCCTTCCGTTTTGGGGTAAATGTCACGTTGGATATCTCCCACGGAAACAAATTGTGGGTTTGAGTAAGATTCCGCGTATTGTGGATATGTTTTCCCGTCGATTGCAAGTTCAGGAACGTCTCACGCGTGAGATTGCCGAAGCACTCGAAATCGCTCTCGACCCGCAAGGTGTCGCGGTCGTGATGGAGGGACAACACCTCTGCATGATGGCACGCGGCGTTGAAAAGCAAGCACCGGTAATGACAACGAATGTCATGCGCGGGACGTTTCGTGAGGATAGTTCAACCCGCGCGGAGTTTCTGAGGTGCATTCAAGTATCCTAATATATAACGCATTTGAATCTCTGACTGGCGGATCGCTGGTGCCTTTGGTAGTGTGCTTTTAAAGAACTGCTTCTTACAAACGGCGATGTTTGCAACTACACCTGAAATCGGAGTGTGTGAGTTAAGAATTTTACAAATTCCCAGTCGCAACGTAGTGGAACGATGCCCAGGGGCTCATAGTTTAAAAATGTGGAGGTGGACATGATTTCTCCAAGCCATCCTAACGCGACAGAAATAGGAAAACTTGATGGAAAAGTCGCGATAATCACTGGGGCATCAAAAGGGATTGGTAAAGCGATCGCTTTCGCTTTTGCCGCGGCAGGCGCGAAAGTCGTGCTCGCTGCTCGAACACGTGAGACACTTGAACAGGTCGCAGAGGAGCTTAGAGTAGGAGGGATTTCTAATTCTGATTCCGTACTCGTTGTTCCAACAGACGTTACCGATGCCAATGCTGTGAAGCAACTCATCCAACGGACATTGGATGTTTACCAACACGTGGACATTCTAATCAATAATGCGGGGATCGGTCATTTCGGACCAATTGTTGATTTCGAGCCTGACGACTGGGATGCGGTACTCAATTCCAACTTAAAGGCTGTGTATCTCTGCGCAAAGTACGCGCTTCCGTCCATGTTGGCACGAGGCAGTGGACAGATTATTAATGTCCTTTCAATCGCCGCGAAAGTTGCGTTTGAAGCCTCAAGTGCGTATTGTGCCGCGAAAGCAGGTGCGTTAGCATTGACAAAGGTTTTAGCCAGTGAAGTCCGCCAACAGAATATTCGAGTTACCGCTGTGTTACCCGGGTCGGTGCATACCCCATTTTGGGACGATATACCGGAACACCCAGACTTTGAACAGATGTTAACACCTGAACATGTTGCTGGTACGGTTGTCTCCGTTTGTCAACAGCCACCGGGTATGGTGACTGAAGAAATTGTTGTAATGCCGCCGCTCGGAATTCTCTAATGGAACATGCTTGAATCCTCTCTAATACCAAACGGATGAGCGTTATAGAAAAATTAGGGCGATATGTCTATAAGTGTTCTCAGGAGGTAAAACGTCCGAGTCGTCGCCGAATACGAATCTTGCGGATAGCACGTGCGTCAGCATCTATAACTGTGATGATAGAATCACCCAAGTCAAGTTCAGTCCCAATTTCTGGAATAGTGCCGGTCCGATCCAGAATGTAGCCAGCAACCGTCTCATAATCACCGTCGGGGATTGCGAGCCCGTAGTGTTCTTCAAGCAAATCTACTTCAGTTCTTGCATCACATTCAAGGATCTGAGGCGTAATCAAACGGATAAATTCGGGGACATCGCGTTCGTCTGCAAATTCGCCGACAATTTCTTCAACAAGGTCTTCGATGGTAACAAGACCAACGGTGCCGCCATATTCATCAACGGCAAATACCATTGTATGCCGAGTATCCTGAATCTCTTTGAGGAGAGCATTGATATTTTTAGATTCAGGCACGTGCAATACTGTTCTAATGAATGGTTCAATCGTGTTAGTCAGGGGCTCCGGTTGCTCGCGATGATTTGAATTCGGCTCTGGTTCAACGTCAGTATAAATAACATCCAGGAGGTTAACAATCCCAACGATATTATAGATTTGTTCTTCGTAGACCGGAATTCTCGAAAAGCCGGAGTCAGCAGCGATTTGCAAAAAGTCTTCGCATTTTGTATTTTTCTCAATCGCGGCGATATCGACAAGTGGGACCATGACCTGTGCGACCGTCCGATCTTGTAAATTGAGCAAGCTATGAATCATACGTCGCTGATCGGTATGTAGGTTGCCGGAACGTTCCCCCATTGTTGCGAGAAGCCGTAACTCTTCACGTTGTGCATCAGGACTCGGTGTACTCTCGCTCCTATCTATGAGTTTCACGATAAACTGTGTCAAAGTTTGCACAAGGTAGATAAGGGGTGCTAAAATCATTTCAGAAAGGCGTAAAAGATAGGCATAGCGTAGTGCCAAAGCATCTGCCTTGACCCGAAAGATAGTTTTCGGTAAAATTTCTCCAAAGATAAGGAGTAAGGTGGTTATACCGACCGTGGCAATGAGTCCCTGTAGACTTACTGCAAGGTTTGGGAGTCCTCGGGCAACAAGCCCTTCACCGAGTTGTGCAATTAGCACATTTGCAAGATTCGTTCCGACCAGTGTGAGTGCAAGCATTCTCTGGGGCGATTCTACTAAGCGGTGGACAATGCTCGCTCTGGCATTCTCGGATTCAACAAGCTGATTAATTCGGATCTTATTCACAGAGACCAGGGCTGTTTCCGAACCGGAGTAAAACGCTGACAGTACAAGGCAAATAAGAATTGCGAGGGCAAGCGAACTTAGCACAGCAATCTGCGCTGTGCTCCCAGCACCGAGTAAAAAGAGCGATAATAGAAGAATTTTCAATTGTTTCGTGTCCGGTATCCGTTGTTGTTACGCTTCAGTTTTAGCCGTTGGTAACCGGCATTTTGATAAATAAACTTGTAATAGCATTGCCTTCTGTAGCAGCAATTTCAAATTCGATACCGTTCTCGTCAATGTAGGATTCGCCAACGGACGGAATGCGTCCGAAGAGTCCGAGGACATAGCCACCAATAGTGTCTACGTCATCTTCGCTGAGTTTTAGTTCGAATTGCTGATTGAGTTCGCGAATGCTCATGCGTCCAGAAGTTTCAAGTAACAACGGTGCTTCAGAGTGTTTGACAAGATCAGGTGGAGAATCATCTTTATCGTGTTCATCGACGATGTCTCCGACGACCTGTTCAATAATGTCTTCGGTAGTGACGATGCCTGAAACACCTCCATACTCATCTCGGAGAATCGCCATTTTGGTTTTTTCGCGTGTGAGTTGTAGAAGCAATGCCCCGATCTTACGGGTTTCAAGGACGAAGATGGGTTCGCGTATGAGGGAGGCGTTAGAAGGGGCTTCAAAAATCTGATCCCGTTTTTCGAGGAAATCATCAATTGTGAGTGAATTCACAGCGGTGTGTCGCCAGAGTGCTAAATCTTTGACATAGAAGATACCACAGATATTATCTATTTGCTCTTGATAGACCGGAATGCGTGAAAACCCATATTCCTTTGCTTGTTTTAATGTTTCTTGAATAGTGTTTGATGTTGGAACTGCGACGACTTCGGTCCGCGGTACCATAATCTCTTTTGCCTCAATGTCGCGTAATTGAAGGATATTGCTCACAATTTCCCGTTCATTGGACGGGAGTGCTTCTTCGTGGTAGGTGTCGACAATCTCTCTAAAATCCGTCGCTGTGAGGTGTTCCGTGGGTGATGAGTGTCCGCCAAATACTGGAATAAGAAAGTCAATGATTCTGCGGAGTAAGCCACGTAACGGTGAAATGATAACGGAAAATATCCATAGTGGTGGAGCAGCAATTTTCGCAAAAAACTCCGGATGCTTGATTGCACAAGTTTTCGGAGTCATTTCACCGAAAATAAGCATGAGGAGGACACTAAGGACTGTGGCTGTTGCGAACTGGAGCACTTCTGTATATTGTGGAAGCACTTGTTTAACAAGCCAGAGCATCAGAATCGCAAAGGCGACATTGACAAGATTATTACCAAGTAGGACGGTGATAAACAGTCTGCGTGGGTTGTCAACAAAACTGACTATTGCAGACGCGCTGCCTTTTTCAAGACGGAGCCTTTCGATTTGGACGCGGGTAAGTGCGCATAGAGCCGTCTCGGAGCCAGAGAAAAAGCCTGAGAGGACGAGTAACCCTGTTAAACTGATCAGATAGGGGAGTAGTGGAACAACTTCCATTCTTTTTTAGATGACAACTTTTTGATGGAAATGGGTGCCGAAAATTGCTATTAGGTACACTGAATCAGCGGTAATTTGTAATTTAGGCTTCCTTATCTATTTAATAATAACATATTGACAAAAAATTCGCAACAAAAATATCACCTTTTGTAGATGTTGTTCGTAAGCCAATATTAAGATATATCTTAACCTCAAACAAATGGTGCTAATTTTGAGGATGTCTATGACAAAGTTAGAACAGATGCAACAGATCGAAGCATGTGGTATTGTCGCTATCATTCGTGCCAATAGTGCGAATGAGTTGATTGAAGCAGCGGCGGCAATTCATGCAGGTGGTGTTAACGTAATTGAAGTGACGATGACAACACCGAATGCGTTACAAGTAATTAACGACGTTTCATCCACTTATGGAGATACAGTTCTCGTAGGTGCTGGATCGGTATTGGATGCAGAGACAGCACGCGCTGTAATGTTATCAGGTGCTGATTTTGTCGTCAGTCCGGTTACAAAACCAGATGTAATCGAGATTTGCAACCGCTACGGTAAAGTTGTTATCCCCGGGGCATTTACGCCAACAGAAATCTTGATGGCATGGGAAACAGGAGCGGACTATGTGAAGGTATTCCCATCAAGTGGTGTCGGTGCCGACTATATAAAAGATGTGAAAGCTCCGCTGCCACAGATCCCGCTGGTGCCAACAGGTGGTATCAGTGCGGAAAACGCCGCTGATTTTATCACAGCCGGTGCAACCGCTTTAGGAGTCGGAAGTGCTCTCGTTAACAATCAACTTATTGCTGCTGGTGAATTTGCAAGCCTCACTGAGAGAGCTGAGAAACTGATCAAGGAGGTACAGCGCGCCCGTTCAGGCTCTAATTCAGTTTAGGGTTGTTAAAAATGTATTTTTATATTCACGATTAATCTTAATTCTGTTAATTTCATCAATCTTCCCCCAAGACCCAATCCTTTAGGTTAGGGATGTGGGCGGGCTCCTTTTTCCTTGACAAAAAGCGTTAGAAATGTTACAATGCTCTTGTAATGTAAGGTTGTGAATTAGGTTGTTGTTCGCTATCCACATGTGCGACTCGTATAAAGTTACATCACAATACGGAAAAGCAACAGGCGCATGCTGCAGTTATCCTTGAGTGTAATGGATACGACAGGTAAAAGCGTCGATCCCCGAAAACACTCTCATATTATAAAAAGTCGCCTTCGGGCGAGAGGTGTGCTTAGCGTGCCTCTGTGGAGACAGGGGAAGACCTTCTACGGAGGGCTGCTGTCTGTGAAGCACAAGCCCTAACCTTTAGGTTGTGGGTACTATGACTACTGAGATGTATACTCTTTCCCCTTTGAGTGCCGATTATGCAGATTGACCAACTAATCTTAGGTAAATATAGATTGCTTGAGTTTCTCAATTCAGGGGGATTCTCCTCAGTTTTTCGCGCCCGCGAAGAAATGACAAATCGAATTGTTGCGATTAAAGCCTTAACAAAAACCGCCTATCCTGCCAGCAGAATGAAGTTTTTGCTGACTGAATTTCAAGCAATGTCAAAGATTTGGAGACATCCAAATATTGTCTCCATTCATACCGTCGAACCCGGCGAAAGTGACTATGTCGCGTGGATAGTGATGGAATATGTTGAGGGCAAAAGTCTTCACGATCTAATGCAAGAGGGCGCACTCAGTCTAACAGATACTCTCAATATCGGCTTAGACATTTGCCGCGGGCTAAAAACAGCGCATGCTCACAAGATTATGCATCGCGATATCAAACCGCAAAATATCTTACTCACAACCGAAAAAGAGGCGAAAGTCGCCGACTTTAGCATCGCGCGCATATTTGGCGAAACCACCGAATTTGCCGAAACCATGGCTGGCACCCGTCGGTACATGGCACCCGAACAACACTACGGAGCTTATGACTATCGTGCAGATCTTTATTCTACAGCACTCATCTTGTATCAAGCTGTAACCGGGCGATTCCCGTTCTCAGGTGAAAATAAGGAAATTGATAAAAAGAAAGCAGCCGGAGAAATAGAAGAAATCCATAGATCTCCTGAAGTACTCCGCAATTTCCTACAAAAATCACTTCACCGACAACTCTCAGAACGCCATCAGAGTGCCGATGAGATGTACGAAGAATTGGATCGGATTCGCCAAGATGAGTATGTTAAACAAGCTTCCCAGCTTATTGATGCAAGTGTTAATTCCAATAATCCAAGATTGGCAGAAGCACTTGAACGATACCGTAAAACGTTTCGTCTCTCGCTCGCAGACGCGGAACGCATGAATCAGAATCTCTTTTTTCAACGACGGCAGAAAGAGGAAAATAATAAACGCGAGAAATTGGCAACTCAAGTTCAAAGACACTATACACTCGCCACACGTTACATTGAGAACAAGGACTTTCGAAGTGTACTATCAGAACTCCACAAAGCAAGCTGTCTCTGTATCGACGATCAGGATTTAACCCAAACTGTAGATAATTTGTTTGAGGAACTCAATGCCGCGAACATGGTCTTCCCAGCAAATCCGACGGTTGAGGAAATTGTTGCACTCATTCAGAAATTACCGGAGAATGAAGGCACTGTTCTTCGTACATGGCTTGAACGTCAAATGTCAGTACCAGAAGAAACAACAGATATAACGCCCATACGACCTCGCGTTAGGGCAACCGGCAGTTATCGACTCGTAATTGAGGAAGCCTCACCGGAATTCCTACTCGATCAGGTTCACGGCGACATCCAATATCCTCATGAAGTAGAAGCATTTCGTATCTTTCGGCAAATTCAGATCTTTGAACAACAGGGACGGACTCGGCAGTGCCACGTACTTTATAGGAGACTCGGTAGATTCTATCAAAAACAGGCTAACAACTTTGTCAAGAAAGACGATTTAGAACTCGTCGCTAACTGTTATACACGCGCTCGCTTCGCTTACACGGTTGCAGAGAAGCAGCGTCTCGCCAGGAAAAACGCCAAAAAAGGTGGGATTTATTACACGCGCTTGGCACGTCAATTCGAACTACAGCGTTCATGGGAAGAGGCAGGAAAATCTTATATCCTTGCCGCTTACAACCACGGCTACGCGAATTTTCCATCACTCGTTGAAGAATGCCATCGAATGGCAACCGTGTGTTATTTTAACGCTGCTGAAAGTGCTCATCTTAATAGTGAATTACAAACTGCTTATGATTTTTACACGTTAATCTTAGCAGTCGGTGAAAAAATGTCTACACCGACAAAAATGGTAAGCGAAGCACAAAAATTAATGTCGGAGATCCCGGTCGAAAGTTAAAGGAACTACATAAGTGAAAGCAGCTTTGAAGCGCGGAGAAGTACTTGTCGGAACATTTGTACTTGAATTCGCTGGCTCCGCGATTGCGACACTTCTCGCAAGTGCCGGGGCAGACTTTATTATCGCAGACTTGGAGCACAGCTCCTTCTCCATAGAAACTATTGGGCGGACGATTCGGAACGCACGTGGTTCAAATTTGCCTTGTATTGTTCGTGTCCCCACACTTGAACGCCATTTTGTCTCTCGGGTACTTGATGCTGGTGCAACCGGTGTCATGATTCCTCGGGTTGAATCCTGTGAAGATATTGAAAAAATTAAAAAATGGACAAAATACGCCCCCGAAGGCGACCGAGGCGTTGCTTTCGGCATTGGACATACCGATTATGGTGACTTTACAAAACTCGATACCAGAGAATATGTCCACAACGCAAATCAGGAAATCCTCACCATCGGGCAAATCGAAACCATCCAAGCCGTTGAAAATCTAAATGAAATCCTCGATGCCGGCGAATTAGATGTTGTATTTATTGGTCCCTACGACCTATCCACGTCTATGGGTATCTCTGGTGAATTCGACCATCCATTACTTTTAGAAGCCATAAAAAATATTATTAACCTCACACAGACGCATAATATTCCTATAGGCTGTTATGTCAACGACTTTGAGAGCGGTGAACAGTGGTTAAATCTTGGTGTTCAACTGATTGCATGCGGAAATGATGCTTTTCTCTTAACCCGTAAATTTGCTGAGGAACATCAAAAGTTTAAAGATGCAGTAACCGTTTCAAACGCTCGTAAATAAGGGTTTGACCGGTTTTTAATTTTAAAGAATAGGACACGCACTGCAAAAAAAAATGGCAACTTACGATATTCTCACCATGGGACGAAGTTCTTTAGACCTCTACGCGAATGATATCGGTGCCGCATTTCCAGATATTAAAAGTTTTGGTGCCTTTGTTGGCGGATGTCCTACTAATATCAGCGTTGGTGTCCAGCGCCTTGGGCTTCAAGCTGCACTCCTCACCGCCGTTGGTGAAGATCCGGTTGGAGAATTCCTACTCAAGTTCTTGAAAGATGAGGGCGTTGAAATCCAGTTTATCCCGCACAAACCGGGATACCGAACAAGTGCTGTCGTCCTCGGTATTGAACCGCCAGATCGGTTCCCATTGATTTATTATCGCGATAACTGTGCGGATATTGAACTCACTATTGATGATGTTCTCGCCGCGCCAATCGTTGAAAGTCGAGCAGTGCTAATATCGGGAACTGGTTTGAGTAAAGAACCGAGTCGCAGCGCAACACTCTACGCTGCAGAACAAGCACAAGCACTCGGCAAACAAGTCTTTTTGGACCTTGATTTCCGGGCGGATCAGTGGCATGATCCAAGAGCATTCGGTGTTGTCATGCGATCAGCTTTACGTTATGTTGATATTGCTATCGGGACAGAAGAAGAAATCAAAGCGGCAACGCTTACGAATCTTTCACAACTCACAATTGAACACTCTCAAATCTCAAATCCTACGGTTGAAGGAGATATGGCACTTGCCATTGAGACGCTTTTAGGTGCCGGTCCAGATGCTCTGATAGTAAAACGTGGGATTGAAGGTGCGGATGTTCATTTAACGAACAGGGAAATCATCCACGCCACGCCGTTTCCTGTCGAAGTTTACAATACGCTTGGTGCCGGTGATGCTTTCGCAAGTGGTTTTATTTACGGTCATCTCAGTGGTTGGAGTTGGGAAAAGTCTGCCCGCCTTGGCAATGCCACGGGGGCAATTGTCGTAACACGGCACGGTTGTGCTAACTTTATGCCAACAATGCCCGAAGTTGATGAATTTGTCGCCGAACGCGGCGGATGGTAAACACACTGTGGCTTAGGTTCCATACCACAGCCATACACTACTTTGTCAAAGGAGCAGCAAACTTCATGAAAACACAAACACTCACGATGGGCCAAGCCATTGTTCAATTTCTTCGACAACAATATGTCGAACGAGATGGGAACGAGACCCAATTTTTTGCCGGCATGTTCGGAATCTTCGGTCACGGAAACGTTGCGGGTATCGGGCAAGCCTTGCATCAATATTCAGATTCCTTCCGTTTCTACCAGACCCGGAATGAACAATCGATGGTGCACACCGCTGCTGCATTTACCAAAATGAACAATCGTCTGCGAACCTTTGCCTGCACGTCATCCATCGGACCCGGGGCAACAAACATGATTACAGGTGCTGCAGGTGCAACGATTAACCGGCTACCAGTCCTCTTACTACCGGGGGACATCTTTTCCACACGCTTAGTTGCCCCAGTGTTACAGCAGTTGGAGTCCTCCGGTTCACAAGATTATTCAGTGAACGATTGTTTCAAGCCGATTTCACGTTATTGGGATCGGATTAATCGCCCAGAACAGATAATTACTGCCCTGCCAGAGGCAATGCGGGTGCTGACATCGCAAGCTGATACGGGGACGGTAACCTTAGCACTTCCACAAGATGTTCAAGCTGAAGCGTATGATTATCCTTCCCAACTGTTTGAGAAGCGTGTTTATACTATATCTCGACCTCGTGCTGATGTAGGTCTTCTTAATCGCGCAGCGGCGTGGATTCGCGAGAGTAAATCTCCTTTGATTATTGCCGGTGGTGGTGTTATCTACGGCGAAGCCACAGCACAACTCGCTCAATTTGCAGAGCAAACCGGTATTCCTGTCGGTGAAACCTTCGCAGGGAAAGGTTCACTGCCCTATAACCATCCGCAGAATCTTGGGGCAATAGGCGCGACTGGAACACCTGGCGCGAATATCACTGCTCGAGAGGCAGATTTGGTGATTGCAATCGGCACGCGCTTAAGCGATTTCACGACTGCTTCTAAAACTGCTTTCCAAAATCCCAATGTCCGTTTCATCAACATTAATGTTGCTGAATTCGATGCCTTTAAACATGCCGCCTTACCGCTCGTCGCAGATGCGCGTGTCACACTTGAAGAACTCACTACTTCCGTAGGGAACTATCACGTTGACACCGCTTATGCCACACAAATCAGAAACTATCGCGACGAATGGGAGGAAGAAGTGGATCGGCTTTACCATCTTGCGCACACTCCTTTACCGAGCCAAAGTGAGGTCATCGGTGTAGTTAATGAATTTTCCCGTCCTGAAGATGTCATGGTTTGTGCCGCAGGGAGTCTTCCTGGGGACTTGCACAAGTTATGGCGAACCCGTAACCCGAAACAATATCACTTAGAGTACGGATACTCGTGCATGGGCTACGAAATCGCTGGCGGATTAGGCATCAAAATGGCAGATCCGAACCGAGATGTCTACGTCATGGTAGGTGATGGTTCGTACTTAATGCTCGCACAGGAAATCATCACATCAATTCAGGAAGGTTTTAAACTAATCATTGTGCTTGTGAATAACGAGGGACATAGTAGCATTGGTGGGTTGTCTCGGGCAACCGGCGCGCAAGGCTTCGCCACTCGTTTCCGTTACCGAGAGGAAGAAACGGGTGAACTTGCTGGCGACTTTTTGCCAGTTGATCTCGCCGCGAACGCTGCCAGTCTTGGTGCCAAGGTCATTGAAGCAACAACCTTGCAAAGCCTAAAAGCCGCTCTGCATGAGGCGCGCGAAGCAGAACATACAACCGTTGTGAAGATTGATGTAGACTACTACCAAGGGGTTCCGCGCTACGAATCTTGGTGGGATGTGCCTATCGCGCAAGTCTCTGAAGTAGACACGGCGAAAGAAGCGTATGAAGAATACGAATTAGATAAGCGAAAGGAACGCTATTTCCTATAGTAATCTATATGGATGCGAACGAAAAAGTTATGAAAGCATCAGAATTGTTAGCAAAAGTCAAATCGGGAGAAGCCATTGCATGTAATTCATGTGATGAGAAAATCCCAGCGAATGACGTTTTAGGGTTTGTGTTTAAGTTGGGAACACTCGCCCCGCGCATGGAAAATGCAAACGTCGGTGATATTACCTGCGTTAAATGCCAAACTGTAGATCCAGATATTAATATTGAACCGCGCGGACCAGATGTTAAATTCGTTCGTGGCGACTAATCTGTAGAGGCTGATAGCCTGATTTGTCCATACTTTGATATGTCCGAATACATTGTTGGTAGAAATCCAGTTATAGAGCATCTACAGCGTGGGACTCAAGCCATAGAAAAAATCTGGATTGCCGAAGGGAATACCCGCTCGCGCATCCAACAGATTGTCATAATGGCAGAAAAGGCGGGGGTCCCTATACAACACTGTACACGACGCGAACTGGATAGGCTTGAGCCATCTGTACCACACCAAGGTGTTATTGCCCTTGTCACTCCAACGCGTTACAATGATCTGTCATCAATACTCGCGAAGATTGAACGTGGCGAGCACAATGCACTGTTAGTTATATTAGATAACATTCAAGACCCAAGAAACCTTGGGGCGATTCTCCGGACTGCTGAGGCTGTGAATGCCGATGCTGTTATCATTCCAAAGAATCGTGCTGTTGGCATCACAGCGGCTGTACACAAAGCATCAGCAGGTGCGTCTACATCAGTGCCCGTCGTTAAAGTGACAAACGTTGCACATACCATAGACACGCTTAAAGATGCAGGTATCTGGGTTGCCGGTGCCGCAGAGAAGGCATCTTGTCTGTACACAGACGCTGACTTGAGTGTGCCTTTGTGTCTTGTTTTAGGAAGTGAGGGTAAAGGGATTCGACGGCTTGTGAAACAAAAGTGTGACTATCTTGTTTATTTGCCGATGCTCGGAAACATTGACTCTCTCAACGTTTCAGTTGCAGCAGGTGTTTTGTTATATGAAGTAATTCGACAACGTGATGTGAACTGAATTCGCGTACTTCAAATGAAGTTTTCTTCCTTCAGGCTGACAAAAATCCCATCGCCGATAATGATGTGATCCAACACTTTAATCCCAATTTGGTTTCCAGCCTCAATCAACTGTTTTGTTGCCCGAATGTCTTCTTGGCTCGGTTGAGGATCTCCGGATGGATGATTGTGAACAAGGATAATTGAATTCGCTGATTCCTCAATAGCGAATCGGAAAATTTCGCGTGGATGAAAAACGCTGGCGTTTAGCGTGCCTTCAAAAATTGTTCCTTCTGACAGTTTTTTGCCCCAATTCATATCGTCACTGAGATTACCAGCGACACCTTTGGTTGTCACACCGCCCTTCG
Organism: Candidatus Poribacteria bacterium; assembly: GCA_026713385.1. GTDB lineage: Bacteria > Poribacteria > WGA-4E > WGA-4E > WGA-3G > WGA-3G. The sequence goes on from JAPOOP010000178.1 coordinate 14,538, forward strand.
TATCAAGGCATAGGACACAAACGATCTCCTTCTGTAGGTACCGCATTTTAGACATCATCAGGTCTGCGACATCAGCTGGAGATGTAATCTTATCACGATCGGCGTGAAAACGTGCCAATCGTTTTCCGAGTTCAAGTGCCGCGACGATCTGTGCTGCTTTTGCCTCGCCAACGCCTTTAATTTTCTCAAATTGTTTCGACTTGTGATCCGCCATCCGCTTCAAGTCGCCTTCAAACGCTATAAGGACCTGCTCACCGAGTTGGATAGCGGTTGTTCCTTTGAAACCACTTTTGAGAATGATAGCCAATAGGTCAGAATCTCTCAGGCTCTCCGGGCCATGTTTCCGGAGTCTTTCACGGGGGCGTTCATCCTCGGGGAGGTCCTTAATTCGTAATTTATATTCAGACATTGCTTTCCTTCCTGTAATAGAAATTCGCTAACATTATATTCTATGTCCGCAATAAAAACAAACGAAAAATGCTCAAGTTACAGGTTGACAAATATTTTTAAATAGTGTAGAATTAAAAGTGTGAGTCGAAATTTCAGTTTTCCAGCAGATAAAAAAGGAGACAATCATGGCAACCGCTATTCGCCAGAAAGATGGTGTTGCAATCTTAGAACCGAGTGGAAAAATAATGGGCTCCTCAGTATCGGAATTACGGGAGGCAATCACTTCACAGATAGATGCCTCGGAGGCACCGCGCATTCTCATCAATTTTGATCGGGTCAACATGATGGATAGTTCAGGTCTCGGCACTTTGATGGGTGCCCATGTCGCCGCAACGCGAAAGAAGGG